>JACQED010000023.1 GCA_016200785.1 Chloroflexota bacterium | reverse complement strand
CGGGAGAGGAAATCTCCAGGCCAATTCGATTCCCCGGCGGCATCGCGCCGCCCGGAACGCCGGGAGAGGAAATCTCTCGGCCAATTCGATTCCCCGGCGGCATCGCGCCGACCAGAACGCCGGGAGATGAAATCTCCCGGCCAATTCGATTCCCCGGCGGCATCGCGCCGCTCGGAACGCCGGGAGAGGAAATCTCTCGGCCAATTCGATTCCCCGGCGGCATCGCGCCGCCCGGAACGCCGGGAGATGAAATCTCCCGGCCAATTCGATTCCCCGGCGGCGTCGCGCCGACCAGAACGCCGGGAGATGAAATCTCCCGGCTGAAGGCAGTCAAGCCCGGTGTCGCCGCTCGACAACGTCAGCCCGCCTTCGCCGAACGGCGGGAAGAGGCCGACGGCGAGGGCGTACCGGCCGGGCGGCAGTGCCGTGTCCAGCATCATTTCGTGAAAGTCGGGAACGATTTCGCCGTTCTGCCACGCATTGGTCGGGTAGAAGTTGTTGGCGGGAACGCGGCCGGGCGACTCGTAGACGACTGCGCCATTGGCATCTGTCAGGCGCAATCGGACCAGGTAGTTGGACTCGACCGGCCGAGTGGCTAACCAATAGAGATTGACGCGAAAGGGATCGCCGGCAGGAATTCTTGACGTGTCGAAGTTTGCGCCAAGCAGCCGAATTGAACCGCCGAACATCGCGTCGAGTGGATGCGCGATTTCGGGCGGTGTGGTCAGCGGACTAGTGCCGACTTCGGTCAGCGGGCCGACCGACCGCAGATGGAAAGTTCCCTGCAAGCCGGGGAGATAGCGACCGAGGTACACGGTTTTTCCGGCGGCGACGGCTTCGTCGAGCGCGGCGCGGTAAGCCGTCTCGTCGGGTAGGACGACGATCTTGAGATCGGGCCGGACGCCCTCGGCCACTTGTAGATAGTAGAGCGGGGCGATCTTCTCGCTGTCGGCCAGCACCACAGCGCCCTGCGCCAGCGGCTGGCTGAGGATGTATCGGCCAAGTTGATACTTCTCCCACTCGCCGGATTTGTCAGCGCGAGGCAGGTGTTGCCAGATGAAGGAGAGGGGAAGAAGGAAGAAGGAAGCAAAGGCAATGAACAACGGCCAATGAACAATGAACAATGAAGGTGACGGGTGATGGGTGAAGGCTGACGAGAGGCCGAGCACAGTCCGCGCCACACGCCACGCGCCACGCGCCACACCCCCGACGCCCAACCCGATCATCACACTTTGAATAAGATGCGCCGGGATGAGGAAGGCCGAGAAGTCGGGGTCGGGGACATAAAAGCTAATGGCGAAGAAGATGTAAGCGGCGTACGCCAACCCGAGCACGATTACCCATCGCCAATTACGCCGTGTTAGCCAGACGACGCCGACAGTTGCCAGCCCTGCGCCAGCCCAGCCGAACTCAGCCAGCACTTTCTCGCCGACGATGGCATATCGGCTGGCGTCGGTGTGCCACGCGTTGAGTCTCAGCGCGCCGGGCGCCTCGCGACCGCTGAGGATGGTGGCGAATTGTGCCAGACTAAGCGTTTCGCCGTTATTCACAGCCGGCCAGCGGATCGGGATATACAAGTATACGCTGAGGCCGAGGGCGAAGAGGACGAGGGCCAGCGCGACAGTTCGGGTGGCAAGCGGTAATCGCTTATGGGTAATTGGTAAGTGGCGTTGATGCAGGACGGCGAAGCCGAGGGCGGCTAATGTTGCTGGAATGAGAAGGATCGTCGTCAGATGGTTGGTCAGGCTCAGGCCGAAGAGGAGAGCGAGCAGGGGAAGTTGGAGGTTGGAGGTTGGAGGTCGGAGGAGGGGGATGAGTAGCCAAAGAAATGACACGACGAATACGGCGTTGAGCGTATAGACTTCGGCTTCGACGGCGCGCGACCACAGGCCGAAGGAGAGGCCAAAGGTGAGCGCGGCGATGACCGCCGGCAGAGATGTGCCGGGATGTGAGGCCGAGTCGTCAATCGGTTCGCGACTCAAACGCCAAACGAGAGCGTAGACGCCGAGCGATGCGGCGATTCCGAACAGTGCAGACGACAGATTGATGCGATAGGCCACCGTGCCCGGCACAGGCAGATGGCTGAACACTTTGCCGAGGAGCATGTAGAGTGGATAGCCGCTCCCGTGCGCGACCGCCAGCCGGATGATGTCAACTTGAAATTCAAAAGTGTCGGCTTCGCCGACGGTGGGGGCGAGGGTGCGGAGGTAGAGGGCGGAGAGGACGAGGGCAACAAAAACCGGCCAAACTCGAAGTCCAAAATCCCAACGGCCAAATCCCAATGACCGATGACCAGTCACCGGACTTTGCATTTCGAGGACGATCAGCGCGAGGATGATGTATCCCACCACACCGCCGGCCAACAGCGTTCCGGCACGGAGGAGGTTGACGTCCGGCGCAATGAGGGCGATGAGCGGGAAGAGAAGCGGAAGATGAGCCGGGGCGAGCGATGCGGGATCGACGCCGAGGAGTCGCGCCGTCGCTAACCACGCGCCGACGACGAGGGCGGCGATCGACAGTGAAAACGCAATCGCCGCAGGCCAATCGCCGAAGAAGGTGAGTCGTGTTGGAAATCGTTCGAAGAGGTCGCGCGTCAGACCGAGGCCGAAGACGAGGCCGCAGAGGAAGACGAGCGCTGGCGCGAGACGGTTACTGTCCGGCTGTCCCCGCATCTATCCTTTTGAGGTCGAAATAGGCTTGCAGAACTTTGGCCGCAATCGGGCCGGAGGTGACTGCGCCTTCGCCGCCGTTGTAGACGAACGCGACGACGGCGATTTCCGGATTCTCGGCGGGCGCATAGAGGACGACCCAGGCGTGGGTGGGCCAGTTTCCGGGGATGCACAGATTCTTTTGGATGGCCAGGTTGTCGCAGTATTCGGCGGTTCCGGTCTTGCCGGCGACGCTCACGCCGATGGCGTCGGTGTCAACATAGTCATGCGCCGTGCCGCTGAGCACCACTTCGAGCAGGCCGCGCTGGACGAGGCGGATATTGGCGGGCGAAGCCGGCACCTTCTTCAGGATTTTAGGCGCGAAGGGCTGAACGACATTGCCCTCGCCGTCGAGTACCTCGCGGATGACCGTCGGCTGATAAACGGTGCCGCCGTTGGCGAGTGAAGCAATTGAATTGAGAACTTGCAACGGCGTGGACAGCACGAAGCCCTGCCCGATTGTCGCGATGTACGTGTCGCCGGTGGACCAGTTCTCGCCGAGGTTAATGCGCTTCCAGTCCCGCGTCGGCACGTTCCCGATTGCTTCGCCTGGCAGTTCGATGGCGGTCTTCTCGCCGTAGCCGAGATTGTGCGCCCACTTGGCGAGATTATCGACTCCCAGCCCGGCCACGCCGTCTTCGGGAAAACCGCCGCCGATTTTGTAAAAGTAAACGTCACACGACTGCGCGATGCCGGTGATAAAGTCCACCCAGCCGTGGCCGTCACGCTTCCAACATACAAAATCACGCGCCTTGCCGGGGTCGTTGGGAAAATACTTGTTGGTGATCGTGATCTTGCCGGCGTCAAACAATTTCCTCTCCGGCGCGATCACGCGCTCCTCCAAAGCGCCGATCGCGGCCGCCATTTTGTACACCGACCCCGGCGGGAACTGGCCGCTGATCGCGATGTTGATGAGCGGCTTAGCGATATCCTTCGACAGTTCGTCGTAATACTTGGTCGGGATGAAGCGCGAGAACTTGCGATTGTCGTACGCCGGCCAGGAGACCAGCGAAAGAATCTCGCCCGTCTGCGGGTTCATGGCGATCACCACCCCGTTCGCCGTGACCGTGCGGTTTTGATACACGTTTATGAACTCGATGCGCTGACGGAGCGCGGCCTCAGCCGCCGCCTGCAGACGCACGTCAATCGTCAACTTGATATTGTTGCCGGGGACGGGCGTCGTCGGTTCGCCGATAGTGCGAATTTCCAGCCCGGCCACGTCCTCCTCAATCAGCTTGTTGCCGTTACGGCCCGACAGCACGTCCTGCATCGTCGCCTCGACTCCGGCGTAACCGACCCGGTCGCGCGATGGATCGAAGCCGAGCGCCTTAAAGTCTTCGGCGAGGTTCGCCGGGATCGGCCCCATGTAGCCGACGAGGTGAGCCGTGAGCGGCCCGGTGGGATACTCGCGCAAGGCCGTGACGCTGACGCCCACGCCCGGCAATTCGCGCTGTCGCTCACGCACGAGGAAGGCCACCTCGGGCGGCACGTCGCCCTTGATGATCACCGATGAGTATGGCGCGAGGCTGTCACCTTCGCACACCAGCGCGCGGATACCGGGGTCTTTCTCGCCGGGTCCAGGACGGCACTTCGCGTCGGCTGTGCCAATCGGCACGCCGGTCAGCGCAGAGAGGTAGCGATAGATCGCCTCGATTTGCGCCTCGCTGTCGGGCAGGTAGGCCGGAGTGACGGTGATGTTAAAAGCGGGCACGTTGCGCGCCAGCAGAACGCCGTTGCGATCGTAGATCACGCCGCGCGGCGCGGCGACGTTGACGAGTTGTTGCCGGTTCTCGTTCGCCAGACCGAGATACTTGTCGCCTTCGATCCCTTGCAGGATGACCAGTCTGACCACGAGGACGAGGAAGACGAGGCCGATCAATACGTAGAAGCCGAAGATGCGGACGGGCGGGATCACCGGGCCGTCAGACGTCGACGGGGCGCTCACCTCCGACGGCCGCACCGGGCGGGGATCGATCCGAATCTGGCGGCGGTGGCGTGCCATCCTAAAGCTTTTCCTTCGCCGGGCGCACCCGTTCGTGCAGGCCACGCATCAGCCAGTACAGCGGCAGGATCGCAATCACATTCAGAAACACCGAAGGGACAGTCACGTAGGCCAACTGATCGCCCCAGTTGATCGGATGCCCGGTCACCGTCAACACCGCCAAGTATATCAGGTGAAAGAAGATCGTGCCGAGGAGCGCAGTCGCCAGCGGCAAAAGGATGTTCGAGCGATACAGGCGGCCCTCGGTCAGCCCCGCCACGTAGCCCACCGCCAGCAATCCGACGACCGATGCGCCCATCGGCCCGGCCGACAGCAGATCGCTAAACACGCCGCCGGCAAACGCCCAGCCCAGCGCGTCCGAACGCTCGGCTACGAGATTCCAGCACAACACCGTCAACAGGATCAAGTTCACCGTGCCGCCGAATAAGCGCAAATGCGCCAGGATCGCGGATTGGGCGATGGCTTCAAAAAGCAAGAGGGGAATTCCGACGAGGAGACTCATGGACGGCAAAGGGAAGTCAGGGACTTGAAGGAACTGAAGGAAACGCCCGTTCCCCTTATTTCCTCGGTTTCCTTTAGCTCCTTTAGGGAGCCGGCGTTCCAAGAATCGGTGCCACGTTCACCGGCTTGAAGTCCGTCAGCACCAGCACGATCTCAAGCGCGCCGAAGTTGTTGAGCGGACGAATGTCGGCCTCTTGAAAAACGTCCTGAGTGCGTTTTCGCACGCTGGCGATTTGCCCGATGAGGAGGTTGGCCGGGTAGCGTCCGCCGAGGCC
>JACQED010000070.1 GCA_016200785.1 Chloroflexota bacterium | reverse complement strand
CCTTCGTCAGTTACAACACTCGGCCGGGCTGGCGCACGTTGAGCGCCTTGCGCGATATGCTGCTCTACCACACGCGAGAAACCGCCGACCCGCAAGTGAAAACGGCCCGGGCGCGGGGCCTGCTTGACTTTCTGACCCAAGAAATGCCCAAGCGAAACGTCACGACGGCCGGGTTGCTGAAGTCTTACACCGAATTCTTCAATCAAGAACTTCAGAGGCTCGGCGGGGCCGAGGAAGGTTACGTGGCGCACGAATTACTGGAAGCGGTGAACGGTCCGGTTTACTTTTCGGAGTTCATGGCCCGCGCCGGACGGCACGATTTGCAATTCGTCACAGAGTTCGACTTCCGCACGAGCCAGACCAACACCCTTGAGCCGAGCCTGGCAAACGGGTTGATGAATGTCGCGAGGGATGTGATCGAGTGGGAGCAATATGTAGATTTCATCAAGGGCCGCACGTTTCGGATGACACTGCTCTGCCACGACGGCGTCCGCGTCAGCCGCACGATGAAACCCGAAGTGCTGATGAATCTGTATTTGGCCTCATCCGCCAAGCCGATCACCGAAGTGGAAAACAACTCAGTTGCCGTCAAGATTTTCGGCGATCCCGACGGCGTGTCACTGTCCACAGATCATCCCGTGACGAAAGAGACGCTGACCTACCTGGCCGAGATCTGGCCGCGCTCCGTCCCGTTTGCGGCGGCGTTCGACGAGGCGCGCGCCCGACTGCATCTGGCTGCCCAGGGCGACGATCGCTCGGCGCTTGATGCCCGAATGCTGGGCAACAATCTGCTGACCGCATTCACCTACAGTCCCCGGCTGGTCGAGCTCAGTGTCTTTTCGCCGCGCTTCGTGACGGAAGTGAGTGAGCGCCCGATGGCCAGTCCGTGGGCCCGGGTTCAAGGTCAGGATAGTTTCCGGGTGACGAACCTGCGCCACGAGAGCGTCGAGCTCGACGCGATTCAGGGATACCTGTTACCCTACGTGGACGGCACGCGCGATCGCGCCGCACTGCTCTACGCGTTGATGGTCGGGCCGGTGGCGGCGGGCAAGATGACGGTGAAACACCAGGACGTGCCGCTTCAAGACCCCGTTCAGATTCGAGACGTGCTGGCCCCTGAGATTGAGGAGGCACTGAAGCGAACGGCGCGGCTGGCTCTGCTGGTGGCCTAAAGCCGCAGCCGCGCCACCGCCATCTTCGGGATCGCGCGCGCCTCCTCACTGCCGACAAGCGCGGCGACCAGCCAAAAGATCACGCCGCCGATTGCAGTTCCTCCCAACCCCACCAGCCACGCCGGACGACTCGCCACGAAGTTCAACCACGCGAGAAGCGCAATCGTCATCGCCGCGCCGCCGCCGAGGGTGCGCGCGAGGCTGAAAGTGACGGCGCGTGCCTCCAGCCCACCGAGTCGGCGCGCGATCAGCCACAGCAGGCCGATCATCTCCAACGCTGTGGCAATGGAATTGGCGAGCGCGAGGCCGCCGTGAGGCGAGAGGCCGTTCGCGGCGAAGAGGCGGCTGAACAGGAGGCTGAGGATGACGTTGAGCGTCATCGCCGCTGCGCCGATCGCCACCGGGGTGCGAGTGTTGTGCAGTGCGTAGAATGCGCGCGAGACGATTTCGACCACCGAGTGCCCGACGAGGCCTATCGCGTAAAAGGCAAGCGCCCAGGCGACCAATTCGGTCGAGCGTTCGTCGAAGTGGCCGCGTTGAAAAAGCAAAACGACAATCGGCTTGCGCAGAATTAGCAGTCCGATGCTCGATGGGACGGAGAGAAAGAGAATCCCGCGCAGTGTGCCGGCCAGCGCGGCGCGCAGCTCGACGAGTTGGCCGCGCGCGAATTGATCGGCGAACGTCGGGAGCGCAGCGATGGCGATGGCTTGCGCGATCACCGCTTCGGGAAGGGTGAGGATCTGAAAGGCAACGGTCAGGCCGGAGAGCGAGCCTTCGGGCATGCCGGAGGCCAGAATGATATTGATGAGGAAATTCAACTGCACGACGGCGAGGCCGAGGACGCGCGGGCCCATCAGTTTCGCGACGTCGCGCACCGCCGGGTTATCCAGCCCAAGAGTCGGGGTATACCGTGCTCCGCGCCCGCGCAGGCCGGGCAGTTGCACGACGAGATGCATCAGCGCGCCGAAGACAACGCCATAAGCGAGTCCGCGCACGCCGAACACCGGCGCGGCCAGAGCGCCGATCATGATCCCCACATTGTAGAGAATAGGCGCGATCGCAGGCAGGAGAAAATGCTGGTGCGCGTTGTGAATGCCCATCACCAGTCCGCTCACGCCGAAGATCACCGACGAGGCGAGCATGAGGCGCAGGAGCGATACGGTCAACGCTTGCGCGGCGGGCGAGAAGCCGGGCGCGAGAATGCGCGAGACGATAAGCGGCGCGAGGATCGCGGCGAGGCCGCCCACGATCGTCAGCGTCAGAAAGACGAGCGTCGTCACGCCGCTGGCGAGCCTCCACGCGCCGGCGCGATCGTCGCGGGCGAGGAAGCCGGAGAACAGCGGGATGAACGCCGATCCGAGCGCGCCTCCGGCGACAAGCGTGAAGAGAATGTCGGGTAATCGGATCGCGGCGTAATACGCGTCGAGTTCGAGGCTGGCGCCGAAGGCTCGGGCGATGAGAATTTGTCGCGCGAGGCCAGCGATGTTGCTGAGGACGAACGCGGCCATCACGACGCCCGCCGCGCGGGCGATGCGGTGTTGAGGATTGGGCACGGGGCGAGTATAGCCGAGAAATTCTATTTCGTGTCTCGGCCTTAAATCAGTGAGAGCCGGGGACGCCGACCCCGGCTCTCTCAAAGGAGGAGAAGAAGAGATTTCGCCCTTCCGACCATAAATATAGCACGCCTGGTCATATCCGCCTTGTCTGACAACCTACGGGAAGCCTACGGAAACCCTACGCTGGATTCCCCCTCTCCCGTTCGCCTCTTTCCTAACGGGAGAGGCCGGGTGAGGGCCTTGATTCGATAGAACATCGGTGCTATCATGTCCGCCTTTGAGGAGAGATTTGATGACCGACTCGCTGGCGATAAAAACCGAATCGCTCGGCCGCATCTACAAGATTCGCGGCGGAAAGAAAACTAAGGAGACGCCGAAGGAACTCATCGCGCTCGCCGATGTCAATCTCAAAGTCGAGTGCGGAGAACTCTTCGGCCTGCTCGGCCCGAACGGCGCGGGCAAGACGACGCTGATCAAGATTCTGGTGACGCTCCTTGCGCCGACGTCCGGTCTGGCGCAGGTGGGCGGCCACGACGTCATCAAATCGCCCCATCTCATCCGCCCGCTTATCAACATGGTCTCCGGCGGCGAATCGTCGGGCTACGGCCTGCTGACCGTGCGCGAGAACCTGTGGCTGTTCGCGCAGTTCTACGGACTCGACAACAAAACGTCGCAGGAACGAATCACCGAACTGCTCGGCGTGGTGGGGATGCTCGACCGCGCCAACACGAAATCGTCCGACCTCTCGACAGGCCTGCGTCAGAAAATGAACATCGTGCGCGGCTTCGTGACCGACCCGGAGATTCTTTTCCTCGACGAGCCGACGCTAGGCCTCGACGTGGGCGCGGCGCGCGAGGTGCGCCGCTTCGTCCGGCGCTGGGTCGCAGAGCGCGAGCGCCCCCGTTCCGGCAAGACCGTGCTATTGACGACTCACTACATGGTCGAGGCTGACGAATTGTGCGATCGGGTGGCGATCATTGACAAGGGCCGCGTGCTGGCGTGTGACACGCCGGCCAACCTGAAGCGCCGGCTTCAACGCGAGGCGATCTTCCACATGCAGGTCAGCCCTATGAACAACGGCGCGCTCTCCGGTTTCGGGACTCTGCCCGGCGTCCGCAAGTTCACGCACGAGGCCCACGACGGGAGTTCGACCCTCGAATTGATCCTCGAGGCCGACGACGTTCTCAGTTCGGTCGTCGCCAAACTCACCCAGCACAACGCGCGGATTCTGAATCTCCAGAAGCGCGAGCCGACGCTGGAGGATGTGTTTGTTGACCTGGTGGGACGCGGTTTGAGCGAAGAAGGAGGCGGCGAGTAGATGGCCGCGCGAAAATCCTCCACCGAGATGTTCGTCCGTACGGTGATCGCCCGCGCCTACCCGCGCGTGATCGGCCAGCACCGCGAACTGAGCTGGGTGTTCTTCGACATCTTTCTGCCGCTGATGGCAACGTGCGCCTACGTCTTTGTCTACAAAGCGATCCGCGCGCCCGAAGAGTACATCGGCTTTGTGATTATGGGCGGCGCCATGACCGCGTTCTGGCTGAATGTGCTGTGGAGCATGTCGAGCCAACTCTACTGGGAAAAGGAAACCGGCAATCTCGGCTTGTACGTCATGGCCCCCAATTCGCTCATGGCGATCCTGCTCGGCATGGCGCTCGGCGGGATGATCGCCACCTGCATGCGCGCGCTGGTCATCGTCGTCCTCGGCAGTTGGTGGTTCGGCGTGACTTACGCTATCGGAGATTTCATTCAACTGTTCGCCACATTCATGCTGACGATGACCGCGCTCTACGGGCTGGGCATGTTGTTTGCCTCGCTCTTCCTCATGTTCGGGCGCGAGGCCTGGCACATGTCGAATCTTCTGCAAGAGCCGGTGTACCTCGCTTCGGGCTTCTACTTCCCCATTCGCAGTTTCAACTTCTGGATCGCCGCCAGCGCGTCGATTATCCCCCTAACACTTGGCCTCGACGCGATGCGGCAACTGCTTTTCGCCTCCGGCGCGAAATTCGGCTTCCTGTCGGTGCGGGTTGAAATTGCCGTGCTCGTTGTGCTGTGCGTCGTGTTCATCGGCGCAGCGAAATACTCGTTGGATTACATGGAGAGGCTGGCGATTAGAGAGGGGAGAATAACGGACACAAGGAAATAAGGGAAATAACGGAGTCACCATGACAGAATACCAGTATCGCGGCAAAGACACCCTGACATTTCAGAGGTTGCCCGGCTACAAGAAGATCGTCGCATGGCAGGCTGCCAGCGACTTGGCCGACCAGATCGATACGCTTGTAAAACGGTTCGGCCCGGGCTATTACCGCTTGACCGACCAGATGCGCCCTGCCGCGATCGCAATCGCTGGAAACATTGCCGAGGGATACTGTTCCGGTTCTCTCGGCAACTACATACGCTACTCCAACGTGGCACGCGGATCTGCTGGCGAGCTTGGCAGTTACATACAGGACTGTGAGCGCTGGGAACTCATCAAGGGCGACGAGTTGCAGACCCTTGTCAAACAGTATAGCCTGACCACCTACTTTCTTGATCGTCTGTTGCAAGCCTTGAAGGAGAAAGAAGGCACATGGGATCGAAGCTACGGCGTCAAGGAATCTGCGGCTGAATATCGCACAGACTCGGTAAACACGCTGGACAATAGCGGCTACGGCGACTACACTGACGAACAAATCACAGGAGTTGTAGACAATTAGCCGGAGTTTCCATGAAGCGCTCTGAACTTTCATTTCCCTTAGTTCCCCGTTTCCTTCGGTTCCCTGCTCTTTCACGAAGCTTCACTATAGCCTCCTGGCTCGGTTGGCAGATCGAGTCAAACTGGGCCGATCCATTCCTCTTTGCCGTCTACTCCGTTGCGAAGCCGATTGCCAGCGCGATGATTCTCGTCGTGATGTACAACGCGATCACGCACGGCAACACGTCGTCGCCGATCTTCCCGTACATCTATCTCGGCAACGCCTTCTATATTTACGTGGCAACGGTGATGACGGGCGTGTCGTGGGCGGTGATTGACGATCGCGAACATTACCGGACTCTTAAGTACATCTACATCGCGCCTCTCCGCGTGCCGTTCTATTTGCTAGGGCGTGGTGTAGCGCGATTCATCATCGGCTCGATCTCGGTGTTCATCACCGTGGCGTTCGGCGTGCTGTTTCTGAAAGTGCCTCTGCACCTGAGCGACATCAACTGGCTCATGTTCTTTGCCGCGCTGTTCCTCGGCGTGTTCGCGCTGGCGATGATGGGGCTGGTGCTCGCCGGGGTGACACTGCTCATCGCCAATCACGTCTGGTTCGTTGGCGAAGCCGTCGCCGGCGCGCTGTATCTCTTCAGCGGCGCGATCTTCCCGCTGGACATACTGCCCCAGTTCTTGCGGCCCATCGGCTTCCTCATGCCGCTGACTTACTGGCTCGAACTGATCCGCCGTTCTCTGCTCGGCCACACTGCCGCCGCCTTCCCCACCCTCGCGGCTTTCTCGAACGCGCAGCTCTTTGGCATCCTGGTCGGGCTGGCGACCTTCTTCACCCTGCTCGCCTTCGTCGTCTTCCGCTACTGCGACTTTCTGGCGCGGGAGAGAGGGATGATTGATATGACGACGAATTACTAATGTGCTATTATTGCCCCGGCAACAGGAGGTGAGCTATGCCTTCTCCGTTTCCCGGCATGAACCCGTACATCGAGAAAAAGGTTAGATGACTAACAGCATCTTCACCACCTCTGTCCACTCCGGCCGCGTTCCGTGGCGCGGCGGCACGCCATCGGCGCCGTCAATCGTCCCGGCCTCCGGGTTTTTCTTTGATTCCATGCAAGAACTCGACGCCGGGCTGGGCGACGACCGGGCCGGGTACGTTTACTCGCGCAACAACGCGCCGACGCAGGAGGCGTTCGAGGCGGCGATGGCCGACCTCGAAGGCGGTGAAGACGCCGTGTCCTTCTCCTCGGGCATGGCCGCGCTCAACGCCGCAATCGTAGCGGCGGGAGCGAAAGCGGGAGTGGCGATCCTTGCCGCCGAAGAAACTTACGGCGCGACGAAGACTCTGCTCAAGACGATGGCGGCGAACGCGGGGCTGATCGCGCGCTTCGTGCGCGCGGGCGATCTCGACGCGGTCGAAGCCGGGCTGGCCGAATCCCGCCCGGCCGCCTTCGTCTTCGAGATTCTTTCCAATCCGCTGGTGCGCGTCGCCGATGCCCCGGTGCTGATCGCCCTCGCCAAACGCTACGGCGCAAAGACGATCGTCGACTCGACTTTCACGACGCCTT
>JACQED010000022.1 GCA_016200785.1 Chloroflexota bacterium | reverse complement strand
GGCTGGCCGACGACCGGCGCGGCTTCGGCTGGCTCACCCTCGGCGCTGTGGCGCTGTTCACGGTCACCGCCGGATTGATCACGTTCGGGTTTTGGAGACTGGGGTAAGACTGGAGAGGGTTTAGAGATTGGAGATTGCGAGACATGTTACACATCTTTGTGTCTCTGCGCCGCCCGCCCTCGTCGGGGGGATGCGGCTTGGCGTCGAGGAATCGGTGGATGCTTTTGACGGCGGCGATGCTCATAATCGCCGGGTGCGGCGGCGGCGCTGGCGCGACCGAACCGCCGAGCGCGGCGGAAGTTGCCTCCGCGACCAGCGCGGTGGCGACCCTTGCGGCGGCGCCACCGGCAACCCTCGCCCCGACCCAGGCCGGGGCTGCGGCGGCTACGGCGCCCGCACAGGTCGTGTCGAGCGTCGTCAAATTCAACACTGAGGACGGCGCGACGCTTTCGGGCACGCTGTTCGGCACGGGCAAGACCGTCGCGCTGTTGGCCCACATGCGCCCCACGGATCAGAGGAGTTGGCAGGCATTCGCGCGGAAGGTTGCCGAGGCCGGCTACGCCGCATTCACTTTCGACTTTCGCGGCTACGGCGCGTCGGGCGGCTCACCGCAGGAGAACATGCGCGACAAAGACGCGCGAGCCGCGATCAATTATCTGCGCGGCGCGGGCTTTCAATCCATCATCCTGATCGGCGCGAGCATGGGCGGCTCGGCCTGCGCCAAGAATACGCACGAGGCGAACGTGACCGGGCTGGCGATGATCTCCAGTTCGCGCAACTTCGCCGGAGTCGACGTCGTCGAGTCCGATTTGAACGCTCCCATCGCGAAACTTTTCATCGCCTCCCAGGACGATGAGCCGGCGGCGACGGACATCCGCACGATGCACGCGATGGCCTCCGACCCGAAAGAGATCGCGCTCTTCACCGGCAACGGCCACGGCACTTTCATCTTCGACGGCGAGCACAAGGCGGAGTTGGAGCAGTTGCTTTTGGATTTCATAAGGAAGGCGGCGGGGGCATGAATTCGCGATGTCTGAAGTTCGCGATAATCTAACCCTGATCCGGCAGTTGGCGGCAGAAGGCGTGCGTCACTTGCGGGCCGTCGAGGCGCAGGCCGAGGCACCCCATCTGGACGCGGCAACTTTGATTGCTCAACTCGCCGGTCACCCCGATCCTCGATTCCGTGAGGCCTTGATCCCCTTGTTCATCAGACGACCGGAGTATTCGGCGGTCGTTCCTGGGCTTGCCGATTCACTCAAACCGCCTGCAGATACAGTGCTGCGTCACATGTACACCGCCGCTGTCTATCTACAGCGGTTGTGGCGAGGCACGCTTGCCCTGTATCTGGGTGACTTTCCCCTTTTGCCTGATTACTTTGGAAGCCACGTGTTTCATCTGCATAGTCCCGGCGAGAATTTCGGCGAGTCGGGCTTGCGCGCTCTGGCAACGCTTTTCAAAGAGAATACCGGCGACGAATGGTTGAGCGCCTACCAATCAGTGATGGCCCTATTGCTCGATCAGCTTAGATTGGAGAGACAAGGTGCCCGGCAAACGAATATCTGATGCGCAAGAGATCCTGGATTTCCTGCGACGCCTGGGCCAGTGTTACCGCCATGCCGGGGTTGTTTATCTGGTCGGAGGCTCGTCGCTCATTCTTGTCGCGGCCAAAGAAAGTACCTTTGACATTGACTTGAAGATCGAAGTCGCGCCGGAACATCACGATGAATTCATCCGCTGCGTTCGTCGCCTGAGCGCCGAAATGGAACTGTCCATCGAGCAGGCCTCGCCCGATGAGTTCCTGCCTTTGCCAGCCGGCTACGAGGATCGTCGGCGCTATGTTGGTCGTTACGCTGCGCTGGATGTTTTCCACTTCGATTTCTATTCTGTGGCGCTCGGCAAACTTCAGCGCGGCAATGAGAAGGATTACAACGACGTTGTGAGCATGATTCGAGCCGGGGTGATTGAACTGGGGAATTTGGAGCAATATTTCCGGGAGGTATTGCCCAAACTCGAAGCCTACAGTTTGCGCACCGACCCCCAAGATTTCGAGCGTAAGTTCGCCCTTTTCAAAACACGCTTGTCTTCCGATGCCTGAGTTCTTCACCGTCTTGCCTCCCGACGAGGCGCTCGCCCAACTATTCGACCACCTCTCACCCACGCCGCATCCCGAATCGATTCCGACCGCCGACGCGCTCGATCGAGTGACATTCGAGGCTATTCACGCGCCGGCCTCCCTGCCCGCCTTCGATCGATCGACGATGGACGGCTACGCCGTGCGCGCGCCAGACACGTTCGGCGCGAGTCAATCGCTCCCGGCCTACCTGACCGTCGTCGGCGAAGTGCCGATGGGCCGCGCGCCGCCGTTCGAGGTCAAGGCGGCGCAGGCCGCGTTGATTCACACCGGGGGAATGCTCCCACCCGGCGCGGACTCGGTCGTGATGATCGAGGTGACGCAGAAGGCGCGCGAGAATGAGATCGAAGTGCTGAAGGCGGTCGCGGTCGGGGAGAACGTGCTGAAGGTCGGCGAAGACATCGCCGAGGGCGCGGAGATGCTCCCCGCCGGCCATTGGCTTCGCGCGCAGGACCTCGGCGGCCTTTCGGCGCTCGGCTTCACGCAGATCAAAGTCGCGCGCCGTCCGCGCGTGGCATTGCTGGCAACCGGCGACGAGGTCGTGCCGCCGGAGGTCGAGGCCGGGCCGGGGCAAGTGCGCGACGTGAATTCAGTTTCGGTCGCGGGGCAGATCGCGCGCGCGGGGGGCATCCCACTCCGGCGCGGCATCGTCGGCGACGATTTCGACGCGCTCAAAGCCGCCGCCGAGTCGGCGCTGGCCGAAGCCGACGCGCTGGTGCTCTCGGCCGGAAGTTCCGTGAGCGTGCGTGACGTGACCGCCGACGTGGTGGACGGCCTCGGCAAGCCGGGCGTGATCGTCCACGGCGTCGCCGTCAAACCCGGTAAGCCGACAATCCTGGCCGTCGCCGACGGCAAGCCTGTGTTCGGCCTTCCCGGCAACCCGGTTTCCGCGATGGTCATCGCCGATCTCTTCGTCGTGCCGACCGTCTATCGAATGCAAGGATGCCAGACGCCGCCTCTGCGCCAAAGCGTAAAAGCGAAACTGACTCACAACATCGCGTCGCAGGCCGGCCGCGTTGATTTTATCCCTGCGCGCCTCGTCACGCGCGATGGCGAACTCTGGGCCGAGCCAGTGTTCGGCAAGTCGAATCAGATTTTCACACTCGTATTCGCGGACGGGATGGTAGTTGTGCCGAGGGATGTGAACGGGGTGAGTGAGGGGGAAGCGGTGGAAGTAAGGTTGTTTTGAGGGCAACAGAAGGCTATAATCCGAGATCGGAGGCAAGTGACATGAGATTCAAGATTGTGTTGGAACCAAGTGACGAGGGAGGATACACGGCCTATGTGCCAGCGTTGCCCGGCTGCATAAGCGAGGGCGAGTCCGTTGACGACGCGCTGGCAAACATCGAGGAAGCCATCGAGCTCTATCTTGAACCGGTAGAAGACAATTCAACTGAAAAAGAGGGCACGATTGTGCGGGAACTCGTGTTGTGAGTAAGGTCCCGAGTCTGCCCTATGATAAGATCGTCAGTGCACTAAAGCGCGACGGCTGGACAGTCGTGCGACAACGCGGTAGCCACATTCGCCTCCAGAAGCGAATCGGAGACGAGGTGCTGAAGCTCACTATTCCGGCACATCGCCCCGTCAAGCGTTCGACCCTCGCTCACATCCTCAAGCAAGCCCGGCTGGACGTAGAGGCATTTGAAAGACTCGTGTAGCATCGAACTGCACGGCGGAGCGTCCCCAAACCCATGACATCAACAGCAGACGTCGTCATCTGCGGCGCGGGCATTGCGGGCATCGCCGCTGCCTATCATCTCACGGTGACTTATGGGGTGAAGGACGTGGTGCTGGTGACGGAGCACCCGCCGCTCACGCTCACCAGCGACAAATCCACCGAGTGCTACCGCAACTGGTGGCCCGGCCCCGGCGATGCGATGGTGCGCCTGATGAATCACAGCATTGACTTGCTCGAGGGCTGGGCGCGCGAAAGCGGCAATCGCTTTCAGATGAATCGCCGGGGATACGCCTTTGTCACCGCCGACCCGGGGCACGTCGCCGACTTCCAACATGCCGCCGAAGAGGCGGCCAGCCTCGGCGCGGGGCCGGTGCGTTATCACGCCGGCCGCCCGAACGATCCGCCCTATCAACCCATCGAGCCGCATGACTTCGAGCATCAGCCGACCGGCAGTGACCTCTTGCTCGACTCTGCGTTGATTCTGAAACACTTCCCGTACATCACCGAGAACGTGGTGGCGATGGTTCACCCCCGGCGCTGTGGTTGGTTCAGCGGCCAGCAACTCGGAATGTATCTGCTGGAGAAGGCGCGCGCAGCCGGCGCGAGACTCCTGCCCGGCAAAGTCGAGCGAGTGGACGTGGCGGGCGGGAGAGTCGAGGCCGTCCGCGTCAGCGCCGAGGGCGGGCCGGAGAAAATCTCCACGCGGAATTTCGTCAACGCCGCCGGGCCGTTCCTGGGACACGTCGGCAAATTGCTCGACGTCGACATTCCGGTCTTCTCCGAGTTCCACGGAAAGATCGCCTTCAACGATTATCTGGGCGTGGTGCGCCGCGACGCGCCGTTGATTATCTGGACTGATCCACAGCGGCTGCCGTGGTCGGACGAAGAATGCGAGGCGTTGGCCGAGAGCGACGAGACGCGCTTTATGCTTGACGAGTTTCCGTCCGGGGTTCACCTGCGACCTGAGGGCGGCCCCGGAAGCAGCGTCCTGCTCATCCTTTGGACTTACGACATGGCTCCGCGCGAGCCGGTCTTTCCGCCACGGCTTGACCCGTACTATCCTGAGATTCTGTTGCGCGGCATGTCGACGATGATCCCCGGCTTTGCGCAGTACTTCGGCAAAGCGCCGAAGTCGTATTACGACGGCGGCTACTACACCAAGACGCGAGAGAACCGGCCGCTGGGCGGGCCTTTGCCGGTGGAGGGCGCATTCGTTTGTGGCGCGGTGTCGGGCTACGGCCTGATGGCCTCGCCCGCCGTCGGCGAACTCGTCGCGGCCCACGTCACTGGAAGCCGTCTGCCCTCTTACGCGCCGGCGTTCTCGCTCGCACGATACGACGATCCGGAGTATCAGAGGGTGTTGGAGAATTGGGGGGCGAGCGGGCAGTTGTGAATTCGACGAGTGTCAGATCGAACGAATTGGAATCTTTGCCAGTCGGGGTAGGGACGGCCCTTACGGGCCGCCCCCCCCACGGATCCGGACGGGCGGAATTACCGCATCCGGCTCTTGCAGTCGGTCATAACGTTTTATGAACAACGTATCCACCCTATGGCACTTTTACCTACTTATCCCGGCTCTGTGTCCGGAGCAGGTCGCCACAAAATGAATTGCCTCCCGCCAGTCGCCTTCCCTCCATCTCCTCCGCCGCCTTTCGGCCTTGTTCGGAGACTTCGTTGGTACTACGCAACTGTCCGACTTCCTGAGACCGTTCATCGTCGGCTTACGGCCTTGGCCTTCCCGACGCGACCCGCTTCGTTCATGCGAGTGTTCCCAGGATCTCCCGATTTCCGCATAAGGTATTTCCAAGCATGTACGGGGTCTTTGACCTCGTGGAGCCTGCCACACCCTTGCCCAAAGGCCGGTCGTCCGGCTAACGGGTGGGGCAGTGTTGCCTTCCCATGAATTCGACCACGTCGGCGCTCCAAAGTTGATTCGTATTTCGCGGCTCAATACCCGACCTGCCTGTTCCCTTGTCAACGCTTCGCCAACGGGATTACTCCCGTCCACGCATGACTCAGGGGCGATATGGTTGGCTAGACCTTTACCGATGAGACTTTCACTCGTGATACCTTACCGGCTTTTATCGGCGCACCGAATTTCTCGAATTCGGCGCCGTTTCGTGTAATTCGTGAAATTCGTGGCGGGGTCTTGGCGACGACGTCGGTTGATCCTGAACTCGATAACTGAGGATCGGCAACTTACAGATTGGGGCACACTTGAGCAGATATGCAGTCGGCATCGTAGGCTTTGGCATCGCCGGCGGCGCGCTGGCCGTTCTGTTGGCTCGCGCGGGCCATGGCGTCACGGTAATTGAACAGGCGCCTCAGGTCGGGCCGGTCGGCGCGGGAATTCTGCTTCAGCCGTCAGGCCAACTCGTGATGCAACGGCTCGGCCTGCTCGACGCGATCGTCGCGAAGAGCGAGCCGATTCATTCTCTACATGCATTCACTGCGCGCGGCGGAACGTTACTGCCTCGATCG
>JACQED010000069.1 GCA_016200785.1 Chloroflexota bacterium | reverse complement strand
CTTTGATGAAGTTCATCAGGTCGCCCACCGTCACGTCGTCCAGTGCCGTCCAGCGGTCGAGCATGTAGGCCAGCGCATCGCACACTTCGTTCAGGTTGTGCGGCGGGATGGAGGTCGCCATGCCGACGGCGATGCCCGACGATCCGTTGACCAGCAAGTTGGGAATGGCCGATGGCAGAACCGCCGGCTCGGTGAGGGTGTCGTCAAAGTTCGGGACGAAGGCAACGGTGTTTTTCTCTAGGTCGGCCAGCAAGTCGGCGGCCATGCGCGCCAGGCGCGCTTCGGTGTAGCGCATCGCCGCCGGCGCGTCGCCGTCAATCGAGCCGAAGTTGCCCTGCATCGAGAAATCCTGCGCCATGCGCGCCATCGCCTCGTAGACTGCCGCGTCGCCGTGCGGGTGATACTTTCCCAACACCTCGCCGACGATGCGCGCTGATTTCTTGTAGGGTGTGTCGGGCCGAATGCCCATGTCGTGCATGGCGTACAGAATGCGGCGATGCACCGGCTTCAACCCGTCGCGCGCGTCGGGCAAGGCGCGGGCGACGATGACGCTCATGGCGTACGACAGGTACGCCTCTTGCATTTCCGTGTCAATGTTGATGCGGCGGACGACACCGATTTCCATGGGGCCTCTGGTTTCCCCCACCCCGGCCCTCTCCCTCTGGGAGAGGGTGGCGAAGCCGGGTGAGGGGACGGCGGCGATCATACGGGGAAAGGGGAGGGGTGTCAATGCAGACGATTGAAAGTATAATTCCAGCGTGACTTCCGAAACGTACCTCTCCGTTGACGTCGAAGCCTCCGGCCCGATCCCCGGCGAATATAGTCTGCTCTCGCTCGGCGCGTGCCTCGTCGGAAATACTGCCGAGACGTTCTACGTCGAACTAAGGCCGATTACCAACAACTACATTCGAAGCGCCGTTGAAGTCTCCGGCCTTTCGCTCGCCGAATTGCAGAAGCGCGGCGTAGAACCCGCGACAGCGATGGCCGAGTTTGAGCGTTGGATTCAGCGCGTCACGCCGGAGGGCGGCCGGCCGGTCTTCGTCGCCTTCAACGCCACTTTCGATTGGATGTTCACCCACTACTACTTCATCCGGTTTCTGGGCCGCGATCCGTTCGGCATTAGCGGGCTGGACATCAAGGCGTATTACGCCGGGCTGACGGGCGCGCAATGGGGCGATACGACGAAGGGTCGCCTCCACAAACGCTTCAAATCCAAACGGCGGCACACGCACAATGCCTGCGATGACGCGATTGAACAGGCCGAGGTATTCGAGAAGATGCTGGCCGAGGCTAGGGGGAGAGACCGGTCAGCGGACGCGGTAGCAGATTAGCGGATGGACTCGACTCGTCTCGGAGCGAATCCCTTCCCCTGATGGTAGAATGTGTGGGCGGGCGAACTTGCCCAAGAAGGAGATGATCGGAATGGCGCTCGTCAAACGAACTCGAAAGCAGTCAGCCCTCGCGCAGGCGATCGCGGAGTTCTACCCGCGCCCGGGCGAATGGACGGAGGAAGATTACCTCACGTTCTCGGACACGAGCCGCATAGTGGAACTTTCCGATGGAACTGTGGAGGTGCCAGAAATGCCGACCGATCCTCATCAACTGGCTGTCAATCGCCTGCTGTTCTTCTTGATGCTGTACCTCGACACTCACAAGCGTGGCCGCGTCCGAACGGCCCCCCTCCCGGTCCGCCTGTGGCCCGGCAAGTTCCGCGAACCCGATCT
Organism: Chloroflexota bacterium; assembly: GCA_016200785.1. Classification (GTDB taxonomy): domain Bacteria; phylum Chloroflexota; class Anaerolineae; order Anaerolineales; family JACQED01; genus JACQED01. Next base: position 11,495 of record JACQED010000069.1, on the reverse strand, counting down.
CGTCTTCATGTTGAACGAACATGCTGACCGGATTGAGGTCGAATACTGGGGCGTGCCCGACCTGGCTGTCGAAGTTCACTCACCCGGCACGCGGCGCACTGACCGCACGAAGAAAAAGAAGGAATATGCGCAAGCGGGAATTACGGAGTATTGGATGGCGGATTACAAGGCCGAGACGATCGAAGTCTGTCGCCTTGCGGGAGATGCCTACGAACTGCGGGCGAAGTTCGGCGCGGAGGACACGCTGACTTCGGAAATGCTTCCGGGCTTTGAACTCAAAATCGCCGAGGTCTTCGCGGAGGAATAACGATGAATTGTCGTTGCTGCGCCCCAAACGGACTCGACAAGATATTCGACCCGCGCATTGCCCGGCGTGAGGCGAAAGCCTATCTCAAGAAAGGCCTCGACCAGCCGGGGCGCGCGATAGCAGACGCGATCAAGGAGCATGGGATCGCCGGGGCAAGCGTTTTGGAGATCGGGGGAGGCGCCGGCGGCCTGCATCTGGAATTGCTCAAGGCCGGGGCCAGCCGCGCCGTCGATCTCGATCTGTCGCCGGCCTACCTCGAAGCCGCCCGCCAGAACGCCGAGCAACTTGGCTTCAAGGACTTGGTCGAGCACCGCCTGCACAACATCGCCGAAGATGCTGACGGCGTGGCCGAGGCCGACGTGGTGGTGATGAATCGTGTTGTCTGTTGTTATCCTCACATGGAGCGGCTGGTGCGCCCGGCGGCGGAACGGGCGCGGCGGCTGTTGGCCCTCACCTTCCCGCGCGAGGCGTGGTGGGTGCGCGTCGGTCTGCGCATGATGAATGCCGGCCTTTGGCTTACCCGCAGTGACTTCCGCACTTATCTGCATCCGCCGCAGGCCATTTTCGATGTCGTCGCCGCCAACGGACTTTCCCCGATCCACCAATCATTCTCCGGCGTCTGGCAAATCGTCATCTTCCGGCGAAGTGTCTGAAACTGTATGGCGGCGCCTTCTTTCGGCGAATGCAAAATGAAAAGTAACTACTCAGCCAGACGCGGGGCGTGGCTTGTATGCGGCAGTTTTCAACGCAAAGTCGCAAAGTCGCAAAGACGCAAAGAGTTGGCACGTCTTCGAAATGCTTGGCGGCCTTGCGCCTTTGCGTTAATTGTCCGGCCTGCCTGAGCATCACGCCTCCCCCTCCGCTTTCCTCAAATGCGGATATAAGACCACTTCCCTTATTGTCGCCTTGTCCGTCAACAACATCGTGAAGCGGTCGATGCCGAGGCCGAAGCCGCCGTTGGGGGGCATGCCGTAGCGCATCGCGCGCAGATAATCCTCATCCATCGGGTGCGCCTCTTCGTCGTTTGCGTCGTAGGCCCGGCCCATTTCGAGGAAGCGCTGTTCCTGATCCAGCGGGTCATTGAGTTCGCTGAAGGCGTTGCAAACTTCCATCCCGCCGATGAAGCCCTCGAAGCGCTCGACCGTGTTCGGATCGCCCGGCTTGGCCTTCGCCAGCGGCGAGATATCGCGCGGATAGTCCATCAGAAATGTCGGCTGGATCAACTTCGGCTCCACGTTCGTGCCCAGCAGGCTGTCGAGCAACTTGCCCCAGATCGTCGTTTCGGGATTGTGGCCGATGGCGCGCATCGCCGCCGCCAACGACTCGCCGGTCGGATGATCGGCGTAATCGATCCCGGAGTGCTCGCGGATGGCCTCGCGGACGGTCATTCGAGGCCACGGCGGCGTGAGATCGATCCGGTGGCCGTCGTAAGTGATCGTGCGGCGGCCCAGCACGTTGTCGGCGACGTAGGTCACCATCTGCTCCGTCAGATTCATCACGTCGTTATAGTCGGCATAGGCCCAATAGAATTCGAGCATGGTGAATTCGGGATTGTGCTTGAAACTTACGCCCTCGTTGCGGAAGTCGCGCCCGATCTCGTACACTCGCTCGTAGCCGCCGACCAACAGGCGCTTGAGATACAACTCGAACGAAATCCGCAGGTACAAATCCTGATGGAGTTGACGGTGATGCGTGGTGAAGGGCCGCGCCGCCGCGCCGCCGTACAGCGGCTGGAGAATCGGCGTCTCCACTTCGAGAAAGTCACGGTCGTCAAGGAAACGGCGAAACGCCGAAATGATCCGCGCCCGCGTCCGAAACTCGTCGCGCACTTCGGGATTCACCGCGAGGTCAACGTACCGCTGGCGGTAGCGCTGTTCGGTGTCGGAGAAGGCATAGTGGATCACGCGCTGGCCGTCCACGATTTCTTCCTTGGCCGCCGGGAGCGGCGTGACGGCTTTGGCGAGCATCGTCAACTCACGCACGCGCAAAGTGATCTCGCCGGTCTTGGTGCGAAACAAAACGCCGCTCGCTTGAATGAAATCGCCGAGATCGAAGTCGCGCCCGAATGTCTTGAGCATGTCCGTGCCGATTTCGTCGGCGCGCATGTAGATCTGGATGCGGCCCGTCCCGTCCTCGATGTGGGCGAAGGTGGCTTTGCCCATTGTCCGCACCGCCCGCAGTCGCCCGCACACTGTCGCGGCGATTTCCGGCCCGGAGCCATGCGCCGCCTCGCCGGACAACGCGGGGACCGACGAGTATTGCGCTATTGCCTCGGCCGCCGTGTGAGTCCGCTTCACCCGCGCCGGATACGGCTCGATCCCGTTCGCCCGCAGGCGTTCGAGTTTTTCAAGGCGGATGCGTTCGAGTTCGGTGTATTCGCGCATGACGTTCCTCGCAGTTGGAATTGAACCGCGAAGACACCCAGAACGCGAAGTTTCTCCGTCTGTTTTTTGCGTCCTTGCGTCTTCGCGTCTTGGCGTTAAGAATCTGCCGCAGTATATCACAACGAAAAAGCCCCACGCGGTTGGCGTGGGGCTTTGGCTTCCAGCGGGGACGACCCGGCGGGCCGCCTCTACTCGATATCCACGACGTTGAAAGTCAGCACCCCGGCCGGCGCGTTCACCTTGACTTCGTCGCCGACCTTGCGGCCCATCAAAGCCCGGCCCAGCGGCGATTCGTTGGAGATGCGGCCCTTGCTCGGGTCGGCCTCGGCCGCGCCGACCACGTGATACTTCTCCGGCGAGCCGCCCTCTTCGCGCACCGTGACCACGCTCCCCAAATGCACCTGTCCCTGCGGGCCGTCGCCCTTGATGATAACGGCGTTGTTCAACAACATCTCGAGCGTCGAAATACGGCCCTCGACGAACGCCTGCTCGTTCTTCGCGGCTTCGTATTCCGCGTTCTCGATCAACTCGCCGTCTTCCATCGCGTCGTGCAAGCGGGCAGCGATCTCCTGGCGCTTGACGGTTCGCAGATGTTCGAGCTCTTGCTCGAGCTTCTTCAGCCCCTCTTCCGTCAGAAATGTTTGGTCAGACATCGTACTACCCTGTTTCTTCCCGACAGTTCCTCATAAAAAGAAGAACCGCCCCCCTTCTGGGCGATCCTTGTCTCGGTAAACAGATACAAAAAACTGAGAGTGCTCTCTCAGTTCCCCAGTGTCGCTGGGAATATAGCACAAGTCACCCCATTTGTAAAGCGAAATTGCATTGTATAATCCCGCCGTCCCCGTCCAGTCGTGGGCGGCACGATTCTGTTGATGCCCAAGCGCCTTCTTCTCATCTCGGCCCTTTGTCTCGCGGCCTGCGCGGCGCCTCGCGCCGACGCCATTGAGGGCCTGACCGCCGCGCCTCAGCCGACGAACCCTCCGCCGACGGCTCGGCCGACGAGCATTCCATCTCTCACCCCCACCCTCACCCTCACCCCTCTCCCGGTGGGGGAGGGGTTGGGGGTGAGGGCCGGCCCCACCCAGCCCTTCGCCCCAGATTGCGTCGAGACGAAAGGGGCCATCACCAATCACAACCATCACAGCAAAACCCTCGGCTATAGTCTGTTCTACGACATCTACCTGCCCGCGTGCTACGAGGCGACGGGCGACTTCTATCCGGTGCTTTATCTCCTGCACGGAAAATCCTTCGTCGAGGACGAGTGGCGTCGCCTCGGCGCGGACGAAGCGGCCGACGAGTTGATCGCCGCCGGACATGCGCCGCCGTTCATCATCGTCATGCCGCGCGGCGGCGCGAACTCGTACTTCGGCGACGGGCTGATCGACGACCTGATGCCCTACGTCGAAACGACCTACCGCATCCGGCGCGACCGCGCCGATCGCGCCATCGGCGGCCTGTCGCGCGGGGCAGGCTGGGCGATCTATCTCGGCCTGCTGCGCCCCGACCTGTTCGGCGCGATCGGCGCGCACAGCCCGGCCATTCAATACATCCATGCGCCGCAGATCGACAATCTGCTCGATACCCTGCCGCCCGACAAAATCCCGCGCATTTGGATTGATATCGGCGACCAGGATTCGCTCATCGGCAACACCCGGTGGTTCATGGCTCTGCTCGACGAGCGGCGCATTCCCTACACATTCCATACTTACCCGGGCAAGCACGAAGAGGTCTACTGGTCGGCCCACGTCCGGGAGTACATTCAGTTCTACGCCGAGGCCTGGAAGTGAAAATCACCCGTGTCTCCATTGCAAAGACATTGGAATCATCGCGAAGACGCGACCCCGCAAAAACCAGCGGGGCAGGCGAGCGAAAAGGATCCTCTGTGTTTTCTTGGCGCCTTGTGCGTCATTGCGGTTCAACTTGGCCTTTTTGCTTCAGAGCCATCCGTTCTTTGCTGTTGGCGTCATTCCTCGTCACGACCGGCTGTGCGCTCGCGCCGACGCCATTCCCGACCCGCACGCCGACCATCACTCCGACCGAGACCCTCACCGCCACCGCGACGTTCACGCCGTCACTCACGCCGACGGCGACCATGACGCCCACGCCCCTTCCGCCGACAGACACCCCGCTGCCGACGGCGACCTTCACTCGCACGCCGACTCGCACGGCGACGCCGACTCACACCGTCACCCCGTCCGTGACGCCCACGCCCTCGGCGACGGCCACCAACACTGCCACCCCGACGCCGACGCCGAATCCGATCGCTTGCGGCGAAACGCAGGGCACGGTCAAGACCGACAAGATGCGCTCGACCGTCATCGGCGACGATTTATTCTTCCGCGTCTATCTGCCTCCGTGCTACGGCCAGGCGACCGCCATTCACTATCCCGTGCTGTATCTCCTTCACGGGAAGGCCGCCAATGAAAAGCAGTGGGATGAGATCGGGGCGGACAACGCCGCCGACAAGTTGATCGCGGCCAAAGAGGTTTATCCCTTCATCATAATCATGCCGCGTGACCGCGAGGAGCCGAACCTCGGCGACGCCATCGTCGTGGACCTCCTGCCGTACGTGGATTCCAATTATCGCACGCTGACGGACCGGAAGGATCGCGCCATAGGCGGCTTGTCGCGCGGCGGCGGCTGGGCGATCTTCGTCGGCCTCTCGCATCCCGAACTATTCCACACCATCGGCGTGCACAGCCCCGGCATTCAGGTGGATCAGGCGGCGGTCATGCCGCCGATACTGCGCGCCATGCCGGATCGTGATTTCCCGCGCATCTACATGGATACTGGCGAACGTGACTCGCTCAGGCCCGAAAACTCCGACTGGCTCGACGCCCGGCTCAACGAACGCGGCCTGCCCCACGAATATCACGTCTACCCTGGCGATCACACGCTGGACTACTGGAAGGCGCACGTCGAGGAATATGTTCGGTTTTATGCGAAGGAGTGGCCGTAGAAAAACACTGCGCCCGGCTGCTGGCGGCAATCCGGGCGCAAGTGTCTTGAGGAGGAGAATGCGACGGTAAGATAACCCGGCTGCGTTAGCCTGGGATGAATCACGGATTAGGATTGGATGAGTTGATTTGACATTCTCCCGCCTCGGAAGCAAAATAGCGGCTGTTCCCACTGCTCACTGCTCACGTTTCACGGAGACTCCCATGCCCAGTAAACTCGGCCCTCACTGCCTCACTTCTTCCGACGAAGCCCGCGCTATGGTCGCGGCCGGTGCGCGGCTTATCAAAGTCGTCTCCGATTATGGCATGGCGCTCGATCTGTCCCGTCAATTTCCCGACCTCCTGATCATCGGCCGCGAGTACAACCCGGTGACTGCCGAGGCCCAGCACGCCGAGGGTCTCTCGCCCGAAGACGCCGCGCGCAAGTTCGTGAACGATCAGAGCAACGTCTACACCACCCAGCCGCACATCAAAATCTGGGAAGGCCACAACGAGCCGGTGTGGGGCTCGATGGAAGAAGTGGGCTGGTATGCCCGGTTCGACGTGGAACGCATGCGCCTCATGGCCGAGCGCGGCCTGCGCTGTGTCATCGGCAACTTCGCCACCGGCAACCCCGGCGAGATGAATTTCTGGAAGGCCTACCTGCCCGCCATGCAAGCCGCCAAGCAGTACAACGCCATCCTCGGTCTGCACGAATACTCCAGCCCGTGGATGTGGTTCATGGTCGGCAAATATCAACTCAACCCCGGGCCGGACAGCGACGAGGGCTGGGTCACATTGCGCTACCGCAAAGTCTATCGCCAGTTCTTCATCCCGGCCGGTTGCGGGGACGTGCCGCTGGTCATCACCGAATGCGGCCTCGACCGCGTCGCGCCGGTGCCGCCCGGAGCCTCCAGCGGCAACTGGCGTTCCCACGCCGGTTGGTGGAGCGGCCAAGACGGGCAGAACGATCCGATTGATTACTGGCGTGGCGGCGAGCGCGACGCCGAACGCTACTACGCCGAGCAACTCATGTGGTACGACCGCGAACTCCGCAAAGACGCCTTCGTCATCGGCGCGACCGTCTTCACCGTCGGCTCGTTCGACGGCACGCCCTGGAAGGATTACGACATCGTCGGCACGCGCGCCGCCAAGTACCTCATTGACTACATCCGCCAGGAAAAGGATAAGCCTGACCTCACGCGCCCGCTCGGCGATCAATTGCAACCCGCCTCCGCCGACGGCGCAAAGTTCGTGACCGACGTCACCGTGCCCGACAACACGATGATGGCCCCGGGCGCGCCGTTCATCAAGACGTGGCGCATCCGCAACGCCGGGCAGACGACGTGGGACAGCGCCTACAAATTGGCCTTCGTAGACGGCGATCAGATGGGCGGCATGCCGATTGTCCCCATCACCCGCCCGGTGCCGCCCGGCGCGCAGGCCGACGTCTCCGTCAATCTGATTCCGCCGGCGGCGAACGGAACGTACACCGGCAAGTGGCAGATGAAGAACGGCAAAGGCGAAGCCTTCGGAAACCGCGTGACGGTCGTGATCAACGTCGTCGGCGCGATCGTGCCCGTGACGCCGCCGACGCCCTTCACACCGGCTCCGCCTCCGAGGCCGGCCGCGCCGGTGACGCCTCCCACGCCGTCTCCGGCTCCTGTGCTTCCGCTGCCCGCGCCCGTCGCGCCCCCTCCCTCCGCCTCCCCCCCAGTGGGGGGGAGAGTGGGGGGGACGCCGGTCGGCGTGAACCTGCTACAGAATGGAACGTTCGAGCAGGGCGCATACGATCTCGCCGGCGCCGAAGTTCCGAACAACTGGCTCCTGTGGTTCGCCGACGATAGGACGCCGAAACTCCCGAAGCAGGATCAACCGTGGTTCAAGCCGGAAGCGAAAGTTTGGAGCGTCAGCGACGCGCCGGCGTGGGACAAGGATGCGTTCCTCCGTAGAGACGTTCCGCCGGAACGTCTCTACTGCTGGAAGGTGTGGGGCGCGTGGCGGCCGATCTGGTGCGCTCTGCGGCAAAAGGTCACCGGCCTCACGCCGGACATCAAGTATCGCTTCACCGTCCCCGTTCACCCCGATCTCGTGATCAACGAACAGGGAGGCGGCAAGCAATACGCGCCCGACCCGCTGACGGGTGAAGCGCGCCTCGCGGCGACCTTCGCCGGGCAGTCGGTGGACACCGGCTGGAAAGACGGCACTCAGATGCCGTTCGGCAAGTACACCAGCCTCACGTTTGAGTTCACCCCCACGACCACGGAAGTGACCGTCGCCGTCGAGTTCCGTGGCCGGTGGGGAATCGAACACAACGGCTGGTTCTTCGACTCGTTCACGCTTGAAGCATTGCCCTCCGCGCAGTCTCAACCACAACCGCGGGCGGCTCAGCCATCGGCGACTCAACCCAGGCCATTGCCGCCTCAACCGCCACAGCCTCTCCCACCTCAACCGCTCGCGCCCCAACCGCCTCGGCCTCAGCCAATCGCGCCTCAGCCCAAGCTATTGCCACAAATTGTGCCGGGTGGCGCGGGAATGAGCGTGCCCCAGCCTCTGCCGTCGCGGCCTCAGCCGATTCCACCCCGGCCACAGCCCAAGCCACTGCCGACTCAGCCTCAGCCAGTCGCGCCGCCGCGACCGCAACCGGCGCAATCGCCGGTCGCGCCACAGCCACATGCCCAGCCTCCAGCGCCCGCGCCGCGCCAGCCTCCGCCTGTTCCGCCGGACGTCAAACTGGAGAACGTCACGATCAAGAATCGCCTCTTCGACTACAGCCTCGACGGCTGGGAGACGTGGGCCGTCGTGCGCGAAGGTCGGTGCGAGCGTCAACGGCCCAACTTCGAATCGTACAGATCGCCCGTCCCGCCCTTCCGCGTGTTGATCAGCCACACCGCTCTGCGGATTTCGATCGAAGCCGGGAAGTCTTATGAAGCCGGCGTGTATCAGCGCGTGAGCGGCATCACGCCCGGCACGCCGCTGCGCTACGTCGCGCAAGGCCACACGTGGTCTTCGACCGGCGATGACCCGTTCCGCTCCGAAGGCGCGGACCGGGCCACCATGAAGGTCGGCATCGATCCCTTCGGCGGCGCTGACCCCATGGCCGGGACAGTCGTGTGGTCGAACCCCGTCGACTCGTTCGACGAGTACCGGGAAATCGAAGTCCGAACGGTGGCGATGAACGAAACGATCACCCTCTTCCTGTATGCCCATCCCACCGCCTGCGTCAAGCACAATGAATCTTTCTGGGACGACAATCGCCTCTACTCCACCGGCCCGGCCATCGCCATTTCGCCGGAGTCGCCCGCGCCAGTTACGCCGGCCCCTCAACCGCCTCCGGACGTGCCTGCGCCCGTGCCCGCCTCTCGCCTGTCCGCCGGTGGGGAGGCGGTGGGGGATAATCCGACCGGCGCGAACCTCTTGCGCAACGGCGACTTTGACGGCGGCTACTACAACACCGCGCCCGAGCTGGCGATCCCCAATGAGTGGGATTTGTGGTTCGCGGAGCAGATGACGCCCAAACTACCTCGACAGGACACGCCCTTCCTGAAGCCCGAAACGGTCGTGTGGAATATCAAAGACGCGCCAGAGTGGGAGAAGAGTCAATTCTTCTTAAGCGGCAACTTTTGCTGGAAAGTCTTCGGCGCGTGGAAACCGATCTGGGTCAGACTGTCTCAACGAGTGACCGGCCTCACGCCGGGTTCTCCCTATCGCTTCACCGTGCCGTTCCATCCCGATCTCGTGAATTCGTATGAGAAGGACGGCAAGCACTACGCGCCGGATTTGCTGTCGGGTGAACACAGACTGTCGGCGACGTTTGCCGGCACGACGGTGGAGACCGGATGGAAAGATGGACACGACGTGCCGTTTGGCAAGTACACGCGCCTGTCGCTCGACTTCACGCCGACTACGTCGGAAGTCACGGTCGCGCTTGAGTTCCGAGGGCGGTGGGGCCTCGCCAACTGCGGCTGGTTCGTCGACTCGGCTTCACTTCAAATGCTGAGCGGGAGCGGGGGAACGGTGACAGCCGCGGCGATGCCATCATTCACCCCTGCGCCCGTCGCGCCTGCGCCGGTTACTCCCGCGCCCGCCCGACCCCCCGCCTCCTCCCCATCGGGGGGAATTGAGGGGGGACGCGGCGTCACCGGCAAACTCGATCTGATTGACAACAAGCCGACCTACGCCGCCCGATCCGACGCCTTCCCCGGCGAGCGCATCCGCGTGCGCGAGACGATCGTGAACAACACGAATCAACCGATCTCCTACGGCGTGCTCGGCGTGAAGGCGACGGCGGTCGGCGGCGGGCAGGGCGCATTCCAGACGTCGTGGAGCGGCAACCTCTCCATCGGCCCCGGCCAGACCGGCCCCGACAATGGCCGCGCGTGGGAAGACGGCCTCTTCCTCGCCGCCGGCGTATACAATCTCACGTTGTCAATTTGCTACTCGTCGGTGGACGATTGCCTCGGCGGCAAAGGCCGGTGGGAGGAACTGACTCCGCCGGTCACGGTAAAAGTGATCAACTGGACGCCATAGGATCGCTGAATCGCTGAGGGCGTTGAGGTCGCTGATAACGAAGAAGCCCGCGAGGGCAATCGGCCCGCGAGGGCTTCGTGTTTCGGGTTGTTTCACTTCGTCGGGCTCCCGTCACTCCGCCGGACGCGCTTTCGCATTGAGTTCCTGCAACTTCGCGATCACCGTCGCCGGGCCGGCGATTTCGGCGAACGTCAACTGCGGATCGGGGAATTCCTCGGCCCACAGCCAGTTGACGTTCAGCCAGAAGCCGGGGATGACTTTCGAGCGGTAGATGCCGTCCTTGCCCACCGGCACGGGCTGGAACTGACCGCCTTCATCCAGTTGGTAGAATTCCGCCCGCTGGCGGCGTCCGGGGCGATTGTCAATGATCCAATATTCGGGAACGCTGATCTCTTCGTACTCCCCGAATTTGTCCACTCGATCGCGGGACACGCTGTCGTCGGAGACTATCTCGACGACCAAATCGGCCGGGCCAAGCAGTTTCTCTGGGGTCACGCGATCGCGGTGCGCCGCCGCGATGAAGATGATGTCCGGCTCACGCCCCGATCCGGTCGGCGAAACCTTCATCTCGTAAGGAGCAGGCAAGACTTCACCGAGGTTGAAGAATTTCACGAACAGGTTGAGCAGGGTGTTCAAGAAACTGATCAGACGCGCGTGCGGTGTTTTCGGCGGCATAAAGACAATCACCTCCCCGTTCACCCATTCGGCCTGACGACTCTCGCCGGCCCACTCGAGGAATTCTTCGTAGGTCATTTTCAGCCTTTGGGATTGTTCCGACGCAGTCGCCGCCGGGGCTTCTCGTGTCACCATCGCCACTGCTCCTCTCTCGCCTGCGGTGATCGCAGTCAGATATGACCGCGAGATTCTCCTCGTATTTTCTTTGCGCCCTTCGCGTCTTCGCGGTTCAATTCAGCCGGCGCTCTCGCAAACGCTCGTCCAGCCACATAGTTTCCTCGTCCGACAATTGCGGCGGGGGCGGCGGACGGCGGTAGTCAATCGGTAGCGTTCGGCGGCGGTCATTATACTCCGGATTGTAATCGGTCACCCCTCAACAGAAATGCTCCCCCGGCGGTCTTCGTCGTTTGCCTCACCCCTTGAGATGTGCTATCATCTCATCGCTGAAAACCGATCGTCGGCGACTGATCGCTGAGGTTTCCACCGATGGCAGTCAACTATGCTCCTCCGCAAACAAGAATCGAATACCCCGACTCGGACGGTGAGCCTATGGCCGAAAGCGACTTTCAGCGTGAGTTGTTGATCTACGCGGTCAAAGCGCTCGACATCTTCTTCGCCGATCGCCCCGACGTTTACGTCTCCGGCAACATGTTCGTCTATTAC
>JACQED010000629.1 GCA_016200785.1 Chloroflexota bacterium | reverse complement strand
TCGTTCTGGGAAGAGGCGCTCGCCAGAGCGTTGTCAGAAGCGACGCCAGCCTGAGCGGCTGGCGTCACCCGTCGGCCCTTCGCCAGGAAAACACGCCGCCCCGGAACATTCCGAGGCGGGGACTCTTTATGAAACATCCTATTCGTGTTTGATCGCCTCGACAATATTCACTCCCGCCGCCTTCCACGCCGGGTACAGCGCCGCGATCTGTGAGACGCCGAAGGCGATGATCGCGCCAGTGACGAAGGTGTTGACGGCGAATATGTATTTCAGATCGTAGCCGCTCAGTTCGTTGAGCGCCTGCACGAAAATTTGCGACAGGACGTAGCCGAACCCCAACCCGAAGACCCCGCCGATCGCGCCCAGCGTGGCGGCTTCGGCCAGCACCATCTTCGTCGTCTGCCAGCGCGTCAAGCCAAGCGAGCGCAGGCCGCCGATCTCGCGCTGGCGCTCCAGCACGTTCATCATCAGCGTGTTGATCACCCCCAGCGCGGCCACCACGATCCCGATCAGCCCGATCACGTCGAACAACGCGAACGACTGCCTGGAAAGATTGAGCACTTTGGCCTTGAACTCCTGCGTCGACTCGACCGAGATACTGCGCGACTTCTTGTATTTGTCTTCGACGGCGTGCGTCACTTGATCGGTCGTGTAACCGGGCGCAAGTTTGATGGTGAAGCGATCCACGCCCGTCACGGCGAACCAGCGCTTCATGTCGGCCCACCTCCCGGTGACGATGAAGCCCTGCCCGGTGAAATCCACGGCGACGGCGGCGACGTAAAAATCGCGTTCGCCCCGGCGCGTGACGAGGCGCAGTTGATCGCCCTGCTTGAGATGATATCGGTCGGCGACGACCGTCGAGATGAATAGCGCATCGCCCTGCCGGAACCGCGCCCAGTTCGCGTCCGGGTCGCCCTGCCCGGTGGCGAATTCGAATTCGCCCACCTCGCGATAAGTGTCGGGATCGATCCCGGCGAAGATGATCGTGTCCTCGCCCTCTGCGTCGGGCGGGATCGCCGACGCGGCCACCTTGACGGCGAAGTAGCGAATCTTGGTCACGCCGCCCACGCCGGGAAGCGCCTCCAATTCTGCTCCGAAGTGTTCGCGCATCGGCAGTGGCGCGCGCACGTACAAGTCGCCGCCGAGTGCCGTCTCGACCCAGGCCGTGATGTCGTGGATGAATGCGGCGGCCAGCGACGAGTTGGCGATCACCATCGAAAGCCCGACCATCAGCGAAGCCACTGTCAGCGAAGTGCGCCCCGGCGAGCGGCGCACGTTGCCCGAGCCGAGCATCCCCTCGTTGCCAAAAACCGTGACCGCCGCTGGCCGGGCGAGTCGCTCGGTGACGTCCACGACCAGCGGAACGGTCAACGTGGCCCCAAACAAGAGTAGAAGTATGGATTGGCTTCCGGCGGTGAAGGCGATCGCCGGCGGCCACGGGATTTTGTAGATGCCCGCCCAGGCCACGACCATCAACGCCACGCCGCCCTGCCAGACGATTGGCCGCACGCGGCCGGTCTCTTTGCCCTGCACCCTCAATGCCTCCAGCGGCGAGGTGCGCGAAGCGCGCATGGCAGGCAGGAGCGCACTGCCGAACGTCACCGCCACGCCCACGGCCAGGCTTTGCGCGAGACCGTCGAGCGGCACGGTGACTTGATTGATTTCGGTGGCGACGACGCCGCCCAGCATCACGATCAGCACGCGCGCCAGCAGGACGCCGAAGGCTACGCCCAGCGCCGCGCCGACCAGCGACAAGACGAATGCTTCCGACAGCACCAGCTCGAGAATCTGTCTGCGGGTCATGCCCAGCGCGCGCAGAAGGCCCATCTCGCGTGTGCGCTCCAGCACCGTCATGCTGAAGGCGTTGTAGATCAAAAATGCGCCGACGAACAACGCCACGACCGAGAAGAACGAAAGTCCTTTCTGATACGTCGAGAGCATCTGCGTGACGAGTTGCCCGCGCGAGGCCGGATACGAGACTTCGTGGTCGTTGCCGAGCCGTGTCGCCAGCCGCGCTTTGAGCGCCGCCAGTTCCTCCGGCGAGTTGGCGATGTCGGGTTTCACGACGACGTCCAACTCGTCCACGTTCTTCCCCCGGCCAAACAAATCCTGCACGACCGGCAGAGGCGCAAAGGCCACGATCCCGTCATTCAGGAGTCCCGCGCCGGTCTTCGAAATCAGGCCGACGATCCTCAGTCGCTCCTGTCCGGCCGGGATCAGGATGACGAGGTCGTCGCCGATCTTGAGTTGCTTTTCATCGGCATACTTCTCGGTGATGACGGCCTCGTACTTGTCGCCCTTGATCCATCGCCCGGTGGCGATGTCGTACTCCCGTATCTTCGGATCGATGTCGGGGTCAACGCCGACGAGTTCGAGCGTGTTGCCGGACGCCCGTCCGCCGAGGCCAAACGCGATCTGCCAGTTCGGCGCGTCGCGAGCCAACAGCGTCGTCACGTGCGCGGCCGGCGCGGCGGCAATCACGCCGTCTTGCGAGGTTACGCGGGAGACGATCGACCCGTCGAAGCCGCCCCCGTCCGCCGAACTCGATTGAACGAGCAGACTCGCTTTGCCGGAGGCCTCGTCGAACACCTGGCGGAGCGATTTGAGCGTGCTGTCGTTCGTCACCGAGATCGCGAGGATCACGGCGACACCCAGCACGATACCGAGGCAGGTGAGCGCCGTCCTCTGCCAGCGCACGAGCATGTTGCGGAGGGAGAGGATGAGAGGGGTAAGAGAAGCCAGCTTTCCCCATACTTTCATGAGGAGGCAATTTTCCGCCTTAATTGACAAGATTACAAGGGCGAGTATAATATCCTCAGCGTTCAAGGGGAACGTGGTTGCTTGCTGCTTCGGCCCGCGCTACGGAGAGAGCAATGCAGATGTTGCATCGGTTATAGACTGTCAACCGCACCGATTAACGCAACTCGGCTACGTTCCTCATATTATTAACGTGGCCGAGTTTTGTTTTCCGGGGGCTCATGGCGCAACAGGCTGTCCCAGGTTCGGAAATGGAGGCGCTGCTCGCGCAGTCCGACGCCGATACGCGCGTGGGGCGGGGAGACGTGCGAACAGGCAAAGTCATCGCGCTTGGCGCCCAGGGACTTATCATTGACCTGGGCCTGAAACGTGACGGCATAGTGCCGCCCGCCGATTTGGACAAATTGGCCCAGGAAGGCATTGCTTTCTCCGTCGGCGACGTGGTTTCAGTCACAGTTGTAGAGCCGCAGGACCGAGAAGGCAACCTGGTGGTGTCCGTCCATCAGCCGCGCCAGAATCAAGATTGGGTCGCCGCCGAGCATTTGCTCACGACCGGCGAGGTTTGGGAAGGGCCGGTGTCCGGGTACAACCGGGGTGGATTGATTGTGCCTTTCGGCGAACTGCGTGGATTTGTGCCGGCTTCGCACCTCACCGACCTGCCGCGCGGCGTCGTCGAGAGCGAGCGCCAGTCGCGCCTGGCTTCGCTGGTCGGCAAAACGCTTGTCTTGAAGGTAGTCGAGGTCGATCGTGCCCGACAGCGACTGGTGATGTCTCAACGCGAGGCGCAGAAAGAAGCGCGCAGCCGGCGCGCCTCGCATTTGCCCGAAAACCTGGTCGAGGGACAGACCCGCAAAGGCGTGGTCAGCGGCCTGCGCGATTTCGGCGCATTTGTCGAACTGGGCGGGGCCGAAGGACTGATCCACATTTCCGAACTTTCGTGGCAACGCGTGAAGCATCCGCGCGACGTGCTCAAGGTCGGCCAGGAAATCGAAGTCAAAGTTCTGAAGATCGATCCGAACGGCAAACGTATCGGACTCAGCCTGAAACAACTTCAGCCGGACCCGTGGACGCACGTCGAGGAACGGTTCCGCGTAGGTGACTGGATCGAGGGGCACGTGACGCGCGTCACGACCTTTGGCGCGTTTGTCGATCTGGGGGGTGGCGTGGAGGGCCTGCTCCACTCCAGCCAGATGGCCGGGGGCGCTGAGATCGCCGAAGGTCAATCGATTCAAGTCCGCATCATCAGCGTCGAACCCGCGCGCCAACGGCTGGGGTTGTCGCTGAGGCCGGAGGGCGAAGCGCGCGGCCGGGGTCGTGGCTCCAGGAGCCGGGCCGGCTCGGCCGGGCGCGGGGAAGAGGAAGAGGCGAAAATGACGACGAAGGGAGGTGAGACGAATGACATCGGTGACGTTGCGGCCGAATGAGAGCCAGGATCAACTGCTCAAGCGCTTTCGCAAGAAAGTTGCGAAGAGCGGTGTGCTCTCAGTGGTCCGGCGCAAACGCTGGTTCGTCTCGAAGAGCGAGCTGCGCCGCATTCAGAAGAAGAAGGCTATCCGGCGGATCAAGCGCCGCCAGCGCCGGACGTATGATGATTGAAGACGGACGAGATCAGGGTCGTCGGTGGTCCGCCAGCGCGTAAGGAGAACGGAGAATCGAATATGGTGGCAAAAGAAAAACGAGAAGAGAAAATAGAAGTCGAAGGCACCGTCGTCGAGGCGTTGCCGGCGACTAACTTCCGGGTGGAACTCGCCAACGGGCACACGGTGTTGGCGTATCTGTCGGGCAAGATGCGGAAATACTACATCCGTATTCTGCTCGGCGACCGGGTGAAGGTGGAACTGTCGCCGTACGATCTGACGCGCGGGCGGATCACCTACCGCTTCAAGAGCCGGACCGAAGTGGCTCCGGACGAAGCAACCGTCTAGTTACTCTTCGCGGATTTATTGGCAGACTCGACCGCCCCTCGATAGGGAGGGGCGGTTTGCGTTCTATCGGCTCGGCGCGCTTTGTGGCCCGGGGCATCCAACGTGAGGGTAAGGTGTGGACTTGCATGACAGGAACGACTGTGATAATTTACTGGATAAGTTACCACGAAGACACGAAGGCACGAAGAAGCACGCAACTTGGCGACCTTGGTGGCTGTGTGACGTTGTGGTAACGGCTTTTCAGATGTGAGAGGAGTTGCGGTGACAGGATGAAGCGCGGTATTTCGATTTCACGTCGAGACTTCTTGAAACTGGCCGGCGCCGGCGTGGCCGCGGCGATCTTCCCGGCGAAGACGGTCAGCGCCGATACGCTGTTCTTTGGCCGCCCGACGACGCCGGTGACAGTCTATGAAGGGCCTACTTGGAAGAGCCGGCAGGTCGGGCGCAAGAAATTCGACGAGGTCGTCGAAGTCATCGGGCAGTCTGAGGGCGAAGGGATTTATCCGCACAACAATATCTGGTTTCAGATCGCCGAAGGTTGGGTCTATTCGTCGTTCATCCAGCCCTGCCAGTGGGTCATCAACGCGCCGCTCGTGGATGTCGGCGCGGGCAAGTGGGGTGAAGTCTCGATCCCGATCGCCCACGGCGCAAGTTCGCCGGGCGGCCTCGGCGTCACCAAGTTGTATTACAGCGAGATTCATCGCGTCCGCTGGGCGCAGGCGGACGCCGCCGGGAAAATCTGGTACGGCCTGACGAATGACGACGGCGCGACGCCGTTTCGCTGGGTTCCCGGCGAGCACGTGCGAATCATCGGCCCGGAGGAGTTGACGCCGATCTCGCCCGATGTCACCGACAAATTGATCGTAGTGGATCGCCCGGCGCAAGTCGTGACCGCGTTCGAGAGCGGCAGCCCGGTCTACTCGGCTAGAACTTCGACCGGCAAACGCTGGCCCTCGGGCGACTACTTCACGCCGCCGGGCGAATTCCTGGGCGTCGAGAAGCGCATGTCGAAGTACATGACCGGCGGCGCGGGATCGGATCGCTACGGCGTGACTGGCGTCGGATTCGTCTTCTACTTTACTGGCACGAAGGCGGCGACTCACTCGACTTACTGGCACAACAACTTCGGCACGCCCATGAGCCATGGCTGTGTCAATCTCAGGCCGGACGACTCAAAGTGGATCTGGCGCTGGACGCACCCGGTCATTGGTTACGACACGATCGCCGCCTATCGGTCGAACGATCCGAATGCACTGTGGACGAGGGTGAAGGTGATTTAGGGACTGGCGACGATCGCCACCCACTCTCCCATCTGCCTCCGCTCCTTCACTTCCATCCCTGCCTCCCGCAGGGCGCTTTCGACTTCCACGGCCTGCGTCTCCAGAATCCCCGACAAGATCAACGTGCCGCCCGGCGCGACTGTCTTCGCCAGCCCTTCGCCGAGGAGTCTGATGATCACCGACGAAAGGATATTGGCAACTACCAAATCCCAAACTCCAAAGCCCAAAGCGTCAGGGAGGGAGCCGAGTCTCGCTTGAACCGAGGCGGCGACGCCGTTGGCCGCGATGTTCTCGCGCGCCACTCTGACGGCGTCGTCGTCAATGTCTAGCGCGAGGATACGGCCGGGTGGAGACGTTCCATGGAATGTCTCTAGCTTTGCGGCGGCGATGGCGAGGATGCCGGAGCCGGCGCCGAGGTCGAGGACGGAATCGCCGGGCCGCAGATAACTTTCAATTGCGGCGAGGCACAGTTGCGTTGTGGGATGCGTGCCGGTGCCGAAGGCCATGCCGGGGTCGAGGCGAAGCGGCACGTCGTCCGGCGCAAGTTCGGGGGAGAGCCATGCCGGAACGACGATCAATCGGCGGCCAATGCGGATCGGCAGAAAGTGTTCTTTCCACTGCTCGGCCCAATCGGCTTGGGCGACGGTGCGAAATTCAGGTTCGGGAATGCTCAGGCCAGAGTGCGCGGCCAGTTGGCGCAAGTGCCAGAGGGCCTCGCTTAGACGGGTGCGCTTGTCTTCGAGTTGATTGTCGTCGGGGAGATAAGCGCGGACGATGACGGGGCCGGGAGAGACGACTAACCCGGATGAGACGATCGCCCCGGTCGTCTCTACGTCGTCAAACTCGCGGAACGTGGTCGCCTCGGTGGCGACGCCGTTCGGCGCGAAGCGCGTCAGCACATCGGCCACAGCCTCGGCCAGTTCGCCGGAGACGGTGAGGGCGACTTCAAGAAACTCCAAACTCCAAATCTCCAATCACCAATAACCAGTTACCGATCACCAGTCACCAGTTACCCCAATACGTCTTTCAGCCGTTCGAAGAAGCCTTTCTCCTCCGGCCGGGCTTCAGACTCCATCGTCTTACCCAGTTCTTTGAAGAGGCGTTTCTGCTCGTCGGTGAGATGAGAGGGGATCGCAACGTGGAGGACGACCAGTTGATCGCCCCGGCTGTTGCGCTGGAGGCGAGGAAAGCCTTTGCCGCGCATACGGAATATTTTGCCGGGCTGAGTGCCGGCGGGGATAGCGAGGTTCTCCTGCCCATCAATGGTCGGCACCTGAATTGTGTCGCCCAACGCGGCTTGCGCGACGTTGATCGCGATTTCGACGACGACGTGATCGCCCTGCCGCCGGAAGTAGGCGTGAGGCTCGATGCTGACGAAGACGTACAGGTTGCCGTGCGGGCCGCCGTTGAGTCCCGGCTCGCCTTCGCCGGTCAGGCGGATCTGCATCCCGTTGTCTATGCCGGCCGGGATGTTCACGTTCAGACGCCGCGTGACTTGGATCTGCGTGCGCCCCCGGCACATGTGGCACGGCGTGTCGATCACCTCGCCGGTGCCGCGGCAGGTGGGGCAGGTGGTGGAGGTCACCATCGCGCCGAGGAAGGTCTCGCGGCGTTGGCGCACTTCGCCCGTGCCCCGGCAAGTCTGGCAACGGCTGGGCGTCGTGCCGGGTTCCGCGCCGGAGCCACGGCAGGAGGGGCACATGTCGTTGCGCGTGACGTCGATTGTCTTGTCAACGCCGAACGCGGCTTCTTCGAACGTGATGGTGAGGTCGTAGCGCAGGTCGGCGCCACGGCGCGGCCCACGCCGGCCCGCCGCGCCGCGCGAACTGAAGCCGAAGAACTCGCCGAAGATGTCGCCGAAGCCCATCCCGGAGAAGTCAACGTCACTGCCCTGGAGTCCGGCGTGGCCGAAGCGATCGTAGGCGCGCCGCTTCTCATCGTCCGAGAGAACGGCGTAGGCCTCGTTGACCTCCTTGAATTTCTCCTCGGCGTCCGACGCTTTGTTCACGTCGGGATGATACTGCTTGGCGAGACGGCGATACGCGCCCTTGATCTCATCGCCGCTCGCGCCCTTGTTGACGCCGAGCACGGCGTAGTAGTCGCGCTTGGTTGCCATTACCTTTTCTTCTTGGGCTTCTTCTTTGTCTTCATTTCGGCATTGGCCCACCGCTCAATTTCCGGCCGCGCTCTCTCAACTGCTTCAGCCACCTCTTCTTCCCTTTCCGGCTGGCGGCCATTAGTTGCGCTGCTTCGCTCGCAGTTCGGCCAAAAAGCGATCAGACTCATTCTTCGCCAGAGAAGCCACTCTCTCCTTGATCTCGGCGATCTTTCCGCGCGTGACTTGCTCGAGATGCGCAATCTGTTGGTGCGAGAACCGGGCGGAGGGCCGATTCATTTTGCGTGCCAGTGGGCCGCCCAGTAGTTCGATCAGTCTTTGGCGAAAGTGCTGCTGGCTGTACTGACCCTCGATCACAGACTCGGCAATGACAACTTTCCGGAGAGCCCGAAAATACCACTCGGCGCACCATGCGGAATCGTCGCGGTGCGCTTGTGCCGTTTCTTGATAGATCTCCGACTCGATGACCGAATCCCACAACCCTTCTTTGGCGACGGGCGGCAGGTCTCTGTGTCCATTGACGATGCGACCATCGCCGAAAATGATCGCGTCCCTCAAAAGAAATCGAAAGTCGGGGAACAAACGATAGTGCCACTCGACACTGCGCGGCGAGGCCACGTTCACTTCCAACTTGACGCCGAATCGCCGGCCGATCTGTTCGGCTGCTTCGTAGCGTTCGTTCCAGTCTAGGCCGCCGGAGAGGAAAAGCATCACATCGTAGTCGCTGCGCCGACTGCCCAGCCCGGCTGCCCGCGACCCGTAAAAGGCGAGGGCTTTGAGCCTCGGATAGCGTCGGAAGAATGCCCGCGCCAGCCGCGCGAAGATCGGATCGAGTCGGCGCGAGCGCAATCG
Source organism: Chloroflexota bacterium (assembly GCA_016200785.1). GTDB lineage: Bacteria > Chloroflexota > Anaerolineae > Anaerolineales > JACQED01 > JACQED01. The sequence goes on along the minus strand of JACQED010000629.1, from coordinate 403 downwards.
GCGCGGCCCATCTCGTGGCGGCGTGGAATTCCGCAAGGCGGGGCGGCGAGGCGGCATGCTGAAATCAAGCCTCCTTGAACTCCCCCTCAACCACATCCTCGCCGCCTGAAGGGCCGCCCGGGCCTTGCGGACCGCCTTCGCCGCCGGGCGCAGCCTCCGGCCCGGCCTGGCCGTACATCGCCGCGCCGATCTTCTGAGCTTCCTGGAAGAGTTCGTTCGTCGCGCGCCGGATGGCTTCCGTGTCTTTCCCGTTGAGCGCACCGCGCACGGCTTCCACTTTCTTTTCCACGGCGCTCTTGACGTCGGCGGGCACCTTGTCGCCGCCGTCGCGCAGGGCCTTCTCCGAAGTGTAGATCGCCTGATCGGCGGTGTTGCGGACTTCGATCTCCTCTTTTCGCTTCTT
>JACQED010000634.1 GCA_016200785.1 Chloroflexota bacterium | reverse complement strand
TCGGCCGCCTATACCGGTGGTGGGCGTCGGTCGCGCCGAATGCCGCCGAACGAATCGCACGAGCGCAGACAGCCGACGGTTATTACACACGCGCGGTGACGCTCAGCCCGCAGAATGCGACGCTGTGGGACGAATGGGCCTCGCTCGACCTGTCTTTTCTCGACGACCGGGCCGGCGCGCTCGAAAAATTGAATCACTCGCTCGGCCTCGACGCGAAATACGATCGCACTTACGCCCTGCTCGGCGATTATCACGCCACGCTGGCCCGAGCAGCGGGCGATCCGGCCGAATACGCTCAGGCCGCCGAAGCCTATCAAAGAGGCATCGCCCTGACGCCGGACGCCATCAGCCTGCGCATCGGGCTGGGCGCCGTGTACTCGGCTACCGGCCAAAACGATCGGGCGATCGACTCATACTCTCAAGCCGTGAAAGTTGCGCCGCCGACGGTGAACCTGACCAACGTCTTCCGGGCGCTTGCCGAACTTTACCGGCGCGACGGAGATAAGGGCAACGCGCTCAAGTACGCCCGGTTGGCGCTGTCGCATGCGCCAGATGAAATGAAGCCGGAGATTCAGAAGTTCATCGAGGAGTTGAATGCAGGCAGGTAAAGGAGACGGCGGGGCAAACCGAATCGGTCGCGCGGCGGCGCTCATCGGGGTGATCGCCATCAGCCTTTTCGTTTTCTCAATTCGCGATCGGGTCGAGAAGTTCGCCGCTTTCGGCTACCCCGGCATTTTTCTCTTCACTCTGCTCACTTACGCGACGGTGATTCTGCCTGCGCCGGGCGCGACTGTTGTCTTCGCGATGGGCGCGGTCTTCAATCCGTTCTGGGTGGGTGTAGTGGCCGGAGCCGGGGCCGCGCTGGGCGAACTGACCGGATACGCGGCCGGCTACTCCGGCCAGGCCGTGGTCGAAAAAATTGGCCTCTATCAGCGCATCCACACTTGGATGAAACAGAGCCGCTGGAAGACATTCATCGGGCTGATCTTGTTTGCGGCGGTGCCCAATCCCGTATTCGACCTGGCCGGCATCGCCGCTGGCGTTCTTCGGATTCCGATTCCGCGTTTCATCGCGGCTCTGTTGATCGGCGAAACGATCAAAATGCTGATGTTCGCGTACGCCGGGGCGTACTCGATAGATTGGATAATGCGCCTCTCACGATGAAAAGGAAATAAGAGAACTAAACGAAACGAACAGCAAATTCCCTCAGTTCCCCCCATTCCCTTAGTTCCCTCCCAATTCCTTCTCCGCCGTCTTCAGCACGACATCCTCCTCTGACAGCACGCTCGCCTCGTCAATCGGGACGCGCACCGTAGGCGCGACGCCCTTGCCTTCGAGGAAGATACTGCCGTCGGGCAATGTGAAGCGCCCGGTCGGCACTTGCAGAGACATCCCCTCGGGCAGATTGAACTCGCCTCGGGCCACTTCCGCTTCCGTGCCGCTCGTCGGGTATTGCCCCACGACGATCATCCCCGGCACCTGGCTGAAAGCGTAGGCTTCGATCTCGCACGCGCTGAAACACGCCTGATCGACCAGCAGGGCCATCTTGTCGAAGTGATATTGATGCTCGTTCGGCGTCACCTTTTCCCGGGGGCCTTCCGGCTCGAACTTGCCCGTCTTCTCGCTGAAATATTCCAGTTGCCCCATCGGGATTTCTTTGTCGGTGAGGAAGCCCGCCAAGCCTAGTGGCGCCCCGCCTGAATTCTGTCGCAGGTCAATGATGATGCCCGGTGCTTGATTCTGCTGGAAGGTCTTTAGCGCCCGCTCGAAGAGCCGGACGATCAAGTTGAGATCGTCGTAGTTCGAGTTGATCCGGACATAGCCGATCCCCGAATCGAGCAAGCGGAACTCAACGGGCAGGGCATTAGGATCGGAGCCTTTGAAGATCGAGGTGGCCGCGAAACTCTGCCGCTCCTGCACAGCGGTCAGGGTGACTGTCTTGGGCGCGCCCTTCGGGTTGACATAGGTGACCGTCGCCTGTGACCCGTCCGGAGCGCGGAGCAAGTAGCGCGCCTGCTGGTAGCGGGTCGAGAAGTCTTGGGAGAAAGGCCCGGAAAACGGCTCCACGTTGCCGATGGCCTGGCCAATCGGCTCGCCGTTGAACTCCGTCACCTCCGCGCCCAATTGCATGCCAGCTTGGGCGGCAGGCCCGTCGCCGAGGAGGAATATCACGATCGCTCTCCCGTCGTCGAGTTCGCGAATGGCAAAGCCATAGCCGCCCGCAGTCTGCTCTTGAAAAATCTGGTTCTCCGCGTCGCCTCCGCCCAAGCCGACGTGTCCATCGTGAAACGCCATCGTAAAATCCTTTAGAGCGAGATAGAGCGCTTGCGCGTCGTGTTTGCTCTCGGCATCGGCCACGCGCGGCGACAACTCGGCGAACAGGCTGTCCCACGCAGGTTCCTTGCCGGGGATGCCGTTGAAGGCGTAATCCTGCCGCACCTTGTCGAACATGTGCTTGAAGGCCTCGCTGTACGATTCCTTCGAGAAATCTTTGACGGCGACATCTTTCGGCTCGTACAGCGTCAAGTGCGGCACAGAGTCCTGCGAGACGGCAAACGGAGTCTTGTCGAGATTCATTACCGAATAACCGGCTGGGATCGGG
>JACQED010000633.1 GCA_016200785.1 Chloroflexota bacterium | reverse complement strand
TCCAGAGCATACTGCACCCGGCGAGATCATAGCACGGAAAGGGGAAAATCCCAAAATCCAAACCGCCGCCGAAAACTTGACCGCCTTTCGCCGAGCATGGTACAATGCCGCCACATACACCAGTAACCAGTTACCTCCTTATGGAATTTGGCAATCGGGATAAGGTATATCACCCGCCCCCAACGTCTAGAGTACCAGGACGCGGCCCTTTCAAGGCCAAAACCGGGGTTCGAATCCCCGTGGGGGCACTCGCCACCAGCCGCAATTCGCAAGCACAATGACCTGCGCTGGAACGCACAACCACGAGTCACCCGTAATGCGCGCCTGTCACAGAGTCTGACAGGCGTTTTCTTTTGAACAGGAGCATGCCATGCCTCGCAAACGCAAGCCGACACCCGCCGCGCGCCCGCAAGTTCCCGAAGAGTGGGGGGTGGGCGTCTTTCAACTGCGTATCTGGATCACGCCGGAGGATCAGTCTCCCTATCGTCCCTTCGTCATCATGGTGATTGATCTGACCAACGACTTAATTCTGAACTCTGACATGGCGCAAACCACGCCCGACGCGAATGCCGTGCTTGCCGTTCTGCGCAACGCCATGAATCATCCGGTACGCGGGGCGGGCAAGCCGCGCCGCCCGGAGCGGATCGTGTTCGTCGATCCGGCTCATGCCGAGTCGCTCGCCGAACCGCTGGCCGCGTTGGCCATCACGTGCGAGTCACGGGACCTGCCGATGCTGGACAGTATCGTCCGTGACATGGAGATTCACATGCACCGCGGCAGGCCGGAGTTTCCGGGACTGCTTTCCATAGAGGGCGTGACGCCGAAGATGGCCGGCGGCCTGTTTGCGGCGGCGGCGGAGTTCTATCGCGCCGCGCCCTGGGTGCAGTTGACCAACGGACAGGCATTTGCCGTGCGCTTCCCGGCTAACGGCGGCCCGGAGTGGATCGCGTCCATCATGGGCAATGGAGGCGTGGAGTATGGCCTCGCGCTGTACAAATCGTGGGAGCATTTCAGGCGAGTGTTCATGGGCGAGGGCGACAATCCGTACGATACGCTCTCGCCCGAGGGCCACGCCGCGGCCTTGTTCGACAATATCGCCTCGCTTCCCTTCGAAGACCTCGACGCGCTGGAACAGTACGGCTGGGAAGTCGCGGGCGAGCAGGCTTATCCGTTGGCCCTCGTCATACAGGCCGGGGATGAAACAGTGCGCCGGCCTACTCTGACTGAACTACGCTTCCTCGAAGCCGCCCTGCGCCTCGTCCCCCGCGTTATGCGCGATCACATGCGCCCGGACGGCAAGGGCGATTTTGTTCCCTTTCAACTTACGCTCCCCATTTCAGCCCACGCCGGGGATCAGATGGTATTCGTCCGCTACCCGGCCGGCCAACTCCCGCTGGAAGGCCGCGCCGTGAAAATGGACGAGTGGGAGGCGCCGGACGACGAAGAAGACGACGAGGACGAGATACCCGTCTTTGACCGCCGCCTCATGGAAAAGATGATGGCGCAGATTGGCGCGGAGGTGGGGGCCGAGCCGGACATCCGCGACCCGAAGTTGCGCGAGGCGCAGGATTTGATGTATCAGGCATGGGAGGAAACGAATCCGGCCAAACGTTTGGCGCTGGCGCACGAGGCGCTGGCCACTTCGCCGGACTGCGCCGATGCCTACGTTCTGCTGGCCGAAGAAGAAGCCGATACGCTGGCGCGCGCCGTCGGCTATTATCGCAAGGGCATGGAAGCCGGCGAGCGCGCCCTCGGGCCGGAGTATTTCAAAGAGTCCAAAGGCGACTTCTGGGGATTGCTGGAAACCCGGCCCTATATGCGCGCCCGGGCGGGCCTCGCCAACTGCCTGTGGGACCTCAACCGCCGGGACGAAGCGGGGGAGCACTATCGCGCTCTGCTGGAACTCAACCGTGGGGACAATCAGGGAGTCCGCTATTCGCTCCTGACTCTGCTGATGCAGATGGGCCGCGACGACGAGGCGCTCGACCTGTTGAAACGATTCAAAGAGGACGGCATGGCCGAGTGGTTGTACACCTGGGCTTTGGTCGAGTTTCGGCGGAGCGGGCCAGGCAAAACCGCCGACCGCCGTCTGAAAGCTGCGCTCAAGCAGAATCCGCACGTGCCCGACTACCTCACCTTGCAGAAGCGCGTGCCCAACCGACTGCCTCAGTACATCGGTTTGGGCGACGACGCCGAAGCCGCCCATTATGCCTCCAACCATCTCAACGATTGGCGGCGCACGCCGGGCGCAGTGGAGTGGCTGAAGGGTAAACTGTAGAACGCGAGTTTTTTCCTTGACACTCCTCGCTACTCTCGTTATAATGCCGCTACGTTCCTCGGTAGCTCAATCGGCAGAGCAACCGGCTGTAATGGACACATGCGAGTGGCATCTCTGCAGTAAGCCTCTCACTGGCCGCCAGCGGCGCTTTTGCAGCCCCGAGTGCAAGAACAAGTTCTACGTGACGCGGCGTAGAAAAGCACTCAAGGAAATGGCTGTAGAGTACAAAGGCGGCAGGTGCGCCCTGTGTGGTTACGACAAAAGCCTTGAGGCGCTGTCGTTTCACCACGCGGGCACTAAGGAATTTGGGATTGGTGCAAAGGGCTACACCCGATCCTGGGAGAGAGTCAAAGCAGAGTTGGACGAATGCGTTCTCGTCTGCCACAACTGCCACGCCGAAATCGAGGCTGGCTTGCATGACCTAGCAGCACTACTCGGCGACGAGTAGCGAAAAATCGGGTGAATTCAGGGAAGCCGCAGCACTTCGGGTGGCGGTAATCCTGAGCCAAGCCCGGCGAAGGGCTGTGGAAGGGAAAGTTTCCGACCACAAGTAGCCGGGAAGGTGCAGAGACTACGGGTGAGGAGCCTGACCAATAAGCCCGGCAGCGCCCGACATCCCACGCGGATGATGAGATAGTCCACTCCCTGCGGAAACGTGGGGGCCGGTGTAACCGGTGGGTTCCAAGTTCGAGTCTTGGCCGAGGAGCCAACGAGAAAGAGACGAGCAACGCGCCCGTCTCTTTTTCATTTGAGGGGACATTACCACGAAGGCGCGAAGTCACGAAGATCACGAAGTTGCTTTTCCCCTTCGTGTCTTCGTGTCCTTGTGGTTACACCCGCCCGGCTTGACAGTCTGTGCTATACTCTATCTGCCACTCGGATCAATCCCGACCGAGATGGCAGACGGAAAATCCCAACCCCCCAGTTCCACAGGGGCATCTTACTCAAAAGGAGAAGATAGCCATGTCTGCTACCCCCACCCCCGAACGCAAGAAAGTCACCACCACTAGCCTGCGGGCGAAGAAGGAGCGCGGCGAGATCGTGACGATGCTCACCGCGTACGACTACGCCACCGCGCTGGCCATTGACCGCGCCAGCATTGACGTGATCCTCGTCGGCGACTCCCTCGGCATGGTCGTGCTGGGCTACGACACCACTCTGCCGGTGACGATGGACGATATGCTGCACCACTGCCGGGCAGTGGCGCGCGGCGCGAAGACGGCTCTGCTCGTCGGCGATATGCCCTTCATGTCGTATCAAGTCTCGACCGCCGAGGCCGTGCGCAACGCCGGGCGTTTCCTGCAAGAGAGCGGCATGGACACGGTGAAACTCGAAGGCGGGCGCGAGATGGCAGCGACGATCGAAGCCATCGTGACCGCCGGCATCCCGGTGATGGGCCACATCGGCCTCACGCCGCAGTCGGTTCACAAATTCGGCGGCTTCAAGACACAGGGCCGCACCGCCCGCGCCGCCAAGCGCCTGATCGAAGACGCGCAGATTCTCCAAGACGCCGGCTGCTACTCCATCGTTCTCGAATCGATTCCCGACCGCGTGGCCGAAGTAATCTCCGAGCGCATCGCCATCCCCACCATCGGCATCGGCGCGGGGCCGGGCTGTGACGGGCAGGTGCTCGTCACGCACGACCTACTCGGCCTGTTCGACCGCTTCACGCCGAAGTTCGTCAAGAAGTATGCGAACCTGCACGGAGAAATGGCGCGCGCCTTCGCCGAGTATAAGGCCGAAGTGCTCGGCCACTCCTTCCCCGCGCCGGAGCACACCGTGACGATGGACGACGCGGAGTGGAAGGAGTTGCTCAACAGCCTATCGCCTGTCGCGGATGGCGTATCGCAGGCCGAGTGAGTTCGGTATCCTGGTCGCCGCGTGGCTGAACTACAATGCGCGATAAGCCATATGCGATAAGCGAAACGCGATAAGCCATACGCTGTATGCGGATCACCATCATCGGCTCCGGCGCGATGGCGTGTCTCTTTGGAGCGCGCCTCGCGCCGCACGCCGAAGTTACGCTGCTGGGCACGTGGCGGGAGGGGATCGCGGCGATCGCGGATAGCGGAATCAGGATTGGGCCTCACCCCCTGCGCCCCTCTCCCGTCCGGAACGGCGACGAACGGCAGAGGGGGAGCCACGCGGTGCCCGATATAGAGGAGGGCCTCGCTACCGTCCACGTCCGTGCGACGACCGACCCGCGCGAGGCGGCACGCGCCGATCTCGCGCTCGTCCTCGTCAAATCGTGGCAGACTGAACGCGCCGCGAGGCAGGCCGCAGAAGTCCTCGCGCCCGACGGCATCGCGCTGACTCTGCAAAACGGGCTTGGCAATCTGGAAAAAATCGCGGCGGCGGTCGGGGCGGAGCGCGCATTGCTCGGCGTCACGACGATGGGCGCGACGCTTCTCGGCCCGGGCCTTGTTCGCGAAGGCGGGCGCGGGCCGACACATATCGTCGAGCATCCACTCCTTTCCGGCTTTGTCAGACTTCTACGATCAGCCGGTTTTGAAGCCCTCCAACTTCCGACCTCCGACCTCCAACCTCTCCTCTGGGGAAAAGTCGTCATCAATTGCGGCATCAACGCACTGACTGCGATCCTGCGCGTGCCGAACGGCGAACTGCCGGAACGGCCCGACGCTCGCGGGCTGATGGAACGCGCTGCGTGCGAAGCCGCCGAGGTCGCCCGCGCCAAAGGCATCGCCCTGCCCTATCCCGACCCGGCGGCGCGCGTTCGCGAAGTGGCCCGCGCCACTGCCGCCAATCGCTCTTCGATGTTTCAGGATATACTTCGCGGCGCGCCGACGGAGATTGACGCGATCAACGGCGCGGTGGTGAGGGAGTGGGAGCAGCTGGGCGTGGCGACGCCGGTGAACGAGGTGCTGTGGCGACTGGTACAGGCATTAATCACGAATGACACGAATGGACGAATACCACGAATAGGGGGATAAGATATGGGCAAGCCCGTCAGCGACAATGTTCTGTATCCAGACCTGTCCTACCGGATCATGCAGATAGCATTTGAAGTCCACAACACACTTGGGCCGGGGTTCGTCGAGAACATCTATCGTGAGGCGATGATAATTGAATTCGAGAGGCAGGGTATCTCCGTCGAACGTGAAAAGACTATTCAAGTTGTATACAAGGGTGTCATCATTGGCACGCATCGCCTCGATTTGATAATTGATGGCAAGATCGTGCTCGAACTCAAAGCTGTCACCGCACTGAATGACGTATTCAAGCAACAACTCCTCTCGTACCTCAAAGCCACTGGAATGCGCCTCGGCATCCTGATTAACTTCGGCGGGAAGAAGGTCGAATCCGTCCGCATCGTCAACTAACCCCAGCCCATTCGTGCTATTCGTCCATTCGTGTCATTCGTGATGAAAACTGCTTCGGCCCTCCGTGAACTCCGCGATCTACGAAACACCTTGAAAGGCACCCTCGGCCTCGTCCCGACGATGGGCTACCTCCACGAGGGGCATCTGTCCCTCGTCCGCCGCTCGAAGGCCGAATGCGATCACACCGCCGCCAGCATCTTCGTCAACCCGACCCAGTTCGGCCCGAGCGAAGATCTGTCCCGTTACCCGCGCGATATGCCCCGCGACCTTGCCCTGCTCGAAGCCGAGGGCGTTGACCTCGTCTGGACGCCGACGCCCGACGTCGTCTATCCTCCCGACTTCCAGACGTGGATCACGGTTGAAAAAGTCAGCCAGCCGCTGGAGGGCGCGCACCGGCAGGGCCACTTTCGCGGCGTCGCCACCGTCGTCGCCAAACTGTTCAACGCCTTCACGCCCGACCGGGCTTACTTCGGGCAGAAGGACGCTCAACAAGTCGTCGTCATCCGCCAGATGGCGCGTGACCTGAACTTCCCGCTGGAGATCGTCGTCTGCCCGACGGTGCGCGAGGACGACGGGCTGGCGCTGAGTTCGCGCAACGCCTATCTCAAGCCCGACGAACGCAAGGCGGCGACGGTGCTTTATCGCGCGCTGATCTGCGCGCAGGAGGCATTCGAAGCAGGCGAGCGCGACGCGGGCAGACTGCGCGCGATCATGTCCTCGACCATCGCCGCCGAGCCGCTGGCGCGCGAAGACTACGTCTCGGTCGCCGGCCCGGAAACGCTGGCCGAACTCGACTCGGTCGAGCGAGGCGCGCTGTTTTCGATAGCCGTGAGGATCGGCGCGACGCGACTTATAGACAACTTTCTGTTGGAAACTTCAAACTCCAAATCTCAAACCTTCAATGGTGATGAGTGAAATCTGGGGTTTGAATTTGGGAGTTTGGAGTTTGCTATGCTTTTAGCCATAGACATCGGCAACACCAACATCACCCTCGGCCTTTACGAAGGCGAGAAACTCGGCCCGCGCTGGAGATTGGCAACCGATCACGAGCGCATGCCCGACGAGTACGGCATCGCCATCCTCAACCTGTTTCAGCATTCGCGACACACGGCCGGCGACGTGAGCGCGATCGCCATCGCCTCCGTCGTCCCGCCGCTCACCGGCACGTTCGTCACCGCCTGCCGCCAATACCTCGATCACGATCCGCTGGTCGTGGACGCGGGGGTGAGGACCGGCGTGAGAGTGCGCTACGAAGACCCCAAGCAAGTGGGCGCCGATCGGGTGGTGGATGCGGCGGCGGCGCACAAACTGTACGGCGGCCCGGCGTGCATCGTGGACTTCGGCACCGGCACGACGTTCGACGCCATCACCGAGGAGGGCGACTATCTCGGGGGCGCGATTGCGCCCGGCATCGGCATTGCCGCCGAAGCGCTCTTCCACCACGCCGCGAAACTGCCGCGCGTCGACCTCGTCCGCCCGCCCGCGGCCATCGGGCGCAACACCGTGCATTCGATGCAGTCCGGTCTCTTGTTCGGCTACGTCGGCCTCGTGGAGGGCATGGTCGCCCGCTTCCGCGCCGAACTCGGCCCGAAGATGAAAGTGATCGGCACGGGCGGGCTGGCGGAGGTCATCGCCCAGGAAACCAAGGTCATCGAGATCATCGCGCCGTGGCTGACGCTGGAGGGGTTGAGGATCGTGTATGAGCTGAACAGCGGGGCATAGGGGTAGCGGCCGCTTGCCTGCTTCACCGCTCTCATCAATTCTTGTTGCCAGTCCTGGCACGCTCTGCTATACTCGACTGCAATCAATGACACACAGGTATTGGAAAGGCGGTGCTTCCTTCATGAACACCAATGAATGGGACGATGAAAAACAACGGCGACTAGATACTCTCCGTGCCCGCGAAGATGCCGGGACATTGATGCCCGCCGAGCGAGCCGAACTCGAAAAACTCTTCGCGATTCTTGACGAACTTGAATGGCAACAACTCCGACCGGCGTTGGAACGTATGGAACGAGAGCATTCGGCCGCCGCCGCCGTCGCTCGCTTGGAACGCACCAGAAGCGACCTCTCCGAACTGGCCGCGCGCCAACGTCAACTCATCATCCGGGCAAGGTCTCAACTCAAAGAACTCCTGGCCGAACATCGCGCCCTGCTCGCCGACTATCGACGCCTCAATATCGAAGTGCCAGTGGCATGACAGATCAATGGTCACTCAGGCACAACGCGAAACCCCTTACCCCCACCGGCGCTTTTTATATTCGCCGACTCCGCTTGAATCGGCCACAGTTGAGAGCCTTGCGTCAGGCCCGCCGCCGCCCAATTGAAGACGCCGAGCGCATCAGCCAATTGGAATTGATGCTTGATCAGACGCGCAAAGAGATTTCTTCGCTCGAAGGTCGCCTCGACTCTTTACTCGAACGAATTAGTCGGCTGACCGGGTTGAGCGAATAACCCCATGGCGAGCCAATTTGCATTATCCTTGGGCGATTCCATTTGGCTCTGAACTCGATTTGACCGAGGTGTGAGATGAAATCCGTCCGACGAGTTGTCGTAGTTGCGACCTGCCTTGCATTGTTCGCCCTCGCCTGCGGCAGTGGCGCCTTGATTGCAACAGTCTCGTCTCCATCAACTGCAAAGTCTACAGCCCGGCCCAGGCCCACGGAGATCGCCCCGCCGACGGCGATCACTCTGCCGACCGTCACACCCGGGGTCGAGGTGGATATTAGCGGCAACTACACGGTCTTCGGGACAAATCTGAGCGGCGCGGGCTACTCCGGCAAGGCGACGATCACTAGAACCACGTCCGGCTACAGTGTGAGGTGGACCTTCGGCAGCGAGATCGAAAGCGGCACGGGCACGCTCGTCGCCGATACTTTGTCTGTTCGCTGGCAAACTAGCGACGGCAAACGGAGCGGCACTGCCACCTACACCCTGCAACCCGATGGCACGCTCTCGGGCACTTGGACACAGGACGGCGTGACCGGCGAGGGGACGGAAACGCTGACGCCGGTCAAGTGACGAGTGGCGCGTGACGAGTGACGGCGTTTACGTTTCACGCCTCACGCGCCGAAATTCGCAATTCCCGAATCGCCATTCCGATGATCCCTCTCTTCAACTCCAAACGACTCCTCCTCGGCGTAACCGGCTCGATCGCCGCGTACAAAGCCGCCGACCTCGCCAGTAAACTCACACAGGCCGGCGCGCAGGTGGACGTGATCCTCACCGAGGCGGCGGCACAATTCGTCACCCCACTCACCTTTCAATCCCTCACCGCGCGCCGCGCTTATCAGCCCGCCGACCTGTGGGGCGCGGAGGCGCACGTGATCCACGTCGGCCTCGGCGAAAGCGCCGACCTGCTCGCCATCGCGCCGGCGACGGCGAACATCATCGCCAAACTCGCCGCCGGCCTCGCCGACGACCTGCTCACCGTGACCGCGCTCGCCGCTCGTTGCCCGCTGATGATCGCCCCGGCGATGGACGGAGGGATGTTCGCGCATCCGGCGACGCAGGCGAATCTCAAGACGCTCGTCGAGCGCGGCGCAATTGTCGTCGGCCCGGCCGAGGGGCGCATGGCCTCGGGCCTCACCGGCCTCGGGCGAATGGTCGAGCCGGAGGAGATCGTCGGGCACATTCGGATCGCACTCGCGCGAAACGGGAGACTGGCGGGCCGCAAAGTCGTCGTCAGCGCCGGAGGCACGCAGGAGCCGATCGACCCCGTGCGATACATCTCCAATTACTCGTCGGGCAAGCAGGGCTTCGCGCTCGCGCAAGTCGCGCTCGATCACGGCGCGGCGGTCACTCTCGTCGCCGGGCCGACGGCGCTCCCCACGCCGTTCGGCTCCATCCGCGTCAACGTGCAGACAACCGAGGAGATGGCCGAGGCGGTTCTCGCCGGCTGCGCCGACGCAGACGTTTTGCTCATGGCCGC
>JACQED010000099.1 GCA_016200785.1 Chloroflexota bacterium | reverse complement strand
GATGGCCAAGCCGTTCAAATGGACTTACGCAGGCCGTCCGCTGACAGCATAAAACCCGTGCCGCTTTTCTGCCGGGCTGTACTAGACTGCCGATGAGGATGACGGCAGCGCCTGTGGTCCGTGAAATGATTTTGAGCGAATGCGCAAGGCGAGGGTTAGATCGGACAGTCTGGGACATGCTTACTGTCATTTCCTGTCTCCTCTTGATTGGCGAACGTCGGTGCAAGATTCGAGCGCGGGAGACGCCGAGCGCGTTTCACGGATGCGCCGAAGGCCGCGCCGTATGGATGCATTTTAGAACAAAGTGGCACTATAGAACAAATGTACGGGGGGGGGGGTAAGAAGACATTGCTCTTGAATTCTCGAGTCTCTCAGTGCGCCTGATCCTTTTTGGGGAGCATCACTCTAATTATAGTTCGCGGCGAATGGAGACTCAAGTGGGAGGAGTGAATCCATTACCTCCCGGCGTTGTTGCTCGATTGAGTGGTCACGGGTTTCGCTACAGCGCTTCACTCACCAACTTCTCCAACTTTACCCCGATCTCTCTCCACTGTATTTTCGACAATCCCAATTTCAGTCTGATCTTGTCCGGCTCCATGCCGGCCTTGCGGTCGCGCACGGCGCACGTCCAGCGCAGGCAGTCGAATGACACGCGCTTTTCAAGGCCGGCGAGTTCGCCGATGTCTTCGAGCATGTACTCGAGGCGCCGCTCACTCCACGGAAAGAGCCGCGTCTCCGGCTGGTATTGCTCGAGATATTCCCTGAAGGCCGCCGCCCAACTCGAGTCGAGTTTCAACTTGCGTTCTTTGTATCGCTGGCGCGGGTTGGCATAGCGGATGAACACGACCGGCCCGCCGGGATCGGAGAGGTCAATGTGATTCGGGATGAGCGCGGCGCATTCGCCCTTCTTGATCCCGGTCTGGAGAAGGAGATGAAAAAGAAGGTAGGGGCGAGGCTCAGGCTTCTTGTCGCCGACGCCGAGGCGGATTTGTTCGGCGGCCAGGCGCGCCCGCTCGACCTCGTCGTCGTAAAGATAATCGGGCAGGGGGCTTTGCACCGAGTGCTGAATCACCGGCGCGGCCGGATCGTAGGCCAGCCCATTGGATGCTTTGAGCCAGCGGAAAAACGATTTGATAGAGGTGATGCGCCGCGCGTAAGTTTTGGGGCTGACGGCGACGCCCCGCGCGGTCTGCATCCACTTGAGAAAATCGTTCAGGCCCTGCGTGGTGAAGTCGCCGATGGCCGTTCCCGGCCCGGCGTATTTCGCCAGCAGGCGCAGATCGCTGCTGAAAGCTTTGACAGTGTGTTCGGAGAAAGCCTCGGCGCGCATGTGTTCCTGCCACGCGCCGAGGGCTGCGTTGAGCGAGATCGAAGGCGTCAGCGCGCCCGGCTCGACGCGCGGCGGGTCTTCACGTTTCGCATCGCGGTCGGCGCCGTCCGCCGAGAGGGGCGGGACTTCGCCCGGCGCGGGCGGCGGCGGTGGAGTGAATAGAGGCAGTTGATTGTCGGACATCGCCGTGTAATTTAGCATAGAGGGCTGATAAATGCCAAGCAGCGACGGGCTGGCGAAACGGCTCCATGCACTGCCTCACGGCGTCGGCGTCTCAGCCGGGGCGGTCGGCTCGTCGGTCGGCAACGGCGTCGGCGTCGGTTTGGGGAAAGGGATGTTGTAAAGACAAGTGTGATAGCGGTAGTCGTCGCCGAGGATGACTTGTAACTTGTAGGGAGCTTCCGGGTCGGGCTGGCTGATGACGTTCTCATTCTTCACTTTGAACATCCTCTGGAGAACCTTGAGTGCGGAGCCTTTCTTGCTTGTGGAGTAATCGTAAATGATCGTCGTCGGGTAATCCTGCCGGTCGGCGGGGATGAGCACGGGCCGGATGCCCGACCATTCGAGATTGTCGGCGGCGAGGTCGTCGAGATCGTCCCACGCCGTGCCGTTCGAGATTTCGACTGTCGGCGCTTCGCGCACGGCGCGGTTCTGTGACGGCGGGACGAAGGCCTCGGCCAGCAGTGAGGCGATGGCGTCCGGCCTGGGCAGGAGCACCGACGCGCCGACCGGCGTCCGCCAGCCGATCACGTAGCCGGGGCCGATGAACCGACTCTTGATTTTGCTCCGGTCGAGTTGCGCCGCCAGCGGCACGAATTGCAGGACGTCGCCCAACTGCATGTCGGTATCCACGAACTCAGTGTATTGGCTATAGAGTTCGGGGATGTGCGACAGTGCTTCGAGGCTGATGGCCTTGTCGAAGATCGCGCGCAGAACCTGATGCTGTCGGCGCGAACGGTCGAAATCACCGCCCGTCAGTTTGCGCGTGCGCGAATACCACAGCGCGAGATCGCCGTCCATGTGTTTCACCCCGGCCCACAGCGTGTAAAGGCGCCAGTTCGTCTCGTCCTGCGGATCGAGGCTCGGCTTTTTGAGCCGCCAGTCCTGAATGGCGCACGACACCGGCACGTCAATGCCGCCGACCGTGTTCACGACTTTCTTGAAACCGTCGAAGTCCACGCGCACCCAGTAATGGATCGAGATGCCGAGATTGTAAAGGATCGTCTGCTCGAGCAGGGCGGGGCCGCCGCCCGGATACTTGATGTAGTCGCCGTGCCCGGCGGCGGTGTTGATCCTTTGCATCGTCCAACCAGGAATCCACACGAACAAATCGCGCGGGATGGTCAACAGCGTCACCGAGCCGGCGTCTTTGTTGATCGAGGCGATAATAATGACGTCGGTGCGATAGCCGCTCGAGGTGTTTGCGGCGGTGACGTCGCGACCCATCAGCAGAATGTTGACGATGCTCTTGTCGAGTCTGATCTCCGGCGCGGCGGTGGGGACTTCGGTGACGGGCGTGACGGACAGATCGATGCCGGGCTGGCCGAGAGTCGGCGCGCGCCGGGGACGCGCGGTGGGTGTGCCGGTCGGCGAAGGCGTGGCCGACGCGGTCGGCGCGACGGTAGTTGACAGTGGGTGGGTGGCGGTAGGGCTGGGCGCGCTCGTGCCGGTCACAGGCTGAGGGGGTGTCGCCGTGTCCAGAGCACCAGTGCTTGACGGAGTCGGCGATGCGACCGCCACAACTTTCGCCGGCTTGGCCTGCGACCAGAGGCCGAGGGCCGTCAATCCGATCAGGGCCATGACGATCAACAAGCTGGCGATCAGTCGCCGGTCGCGTTCGGGCAGGTAAGTGTGGTCGCCCGGAGGGAGGGACATGCCGAAATGGTATCATCGAGGGTAGATTGTTGCCAGTGGACTGCGACGGATTTGAAAAACAAGCGGATAATCCGTTGAATTCTCAAATCCGTTGTAGTCTGGCTTGACGACAGACTTTCAATGCCCTATACTTCGCAATGGAGATACAGCCAATGCCCAACGAGATCCTCACGCTGAGAGAAGCCGCCGCCCTGCTTCAAATTCCATCGCGGATTCTGCGGGAAGCGGCCTCCAAGGGCCGGGTTCCCGGCCGACGAATTGCGGGCCAATGGCGGTTCAGCCGATTTGCTCTGCATTACTGGTTGAGCGGCGGCGCCGCTCCATCTTTGGAGACTCGTTTGCGTCACGCAGGTGTGCTGGCTGACAGCCCCTTGTTTGCGGAGGTGATGGCCGTTATAGAGGCCAGCCGTTCTGGTGAACGCCGACTGGTCCAGGCAACGCCTGAGCGCGTGGCGGCCTGACCATGGCTCTGTTTGCCCTCGGCTGATTTTCCCCTGCTGGATTTTGACGAGACGGCGGCTGAACAGTCTGAGCGGTTGCGACAACGCTACCATCGTCTAGGTACCAACGATCTAAGGGTCGCGGCGATTGCGTTGACGGCTGGAGCGGTTCTCGTCACACGCAACACGATTCACTTTGCCAAGATAGGCGGGCTTCCACTGGAAGATTGGTCGGAAGAGTAACAGCAGTGATCGCTGGACGAAGCCCGGTCGCCGTACCGATGGAGGTAACCGGGTTTTTGATTCTCTTGTCATGATAAGGCGTCGTACCGATCCGGCAGGCACTGCTCCGTTCGTGATGCTCCTCCTCTTCTGGGCGTTCTCAGCCATTCATCTCGACCGCTTTCCCACCGTTCATCAAGACGAACCATGGATACTCTCGCCGGGCTACAAACTCTTCTCGCAAGGCGTGTACGGCTCTGATTTGCTCGTCGGCTACTACGGCATGGAACGACATTACTTCGAATTCATGCCGCTGATGTCGATTCTGCAAGGCCCGGCTGCCGAATTCTTCGGCCTCGGAGTTCTGCAAATGCGCTTCGTGCCGGTTTCGCTCGGCGCGCTGACGCTTGCGCTGACCT
>JACQED010000098.1 GCA_016200785.1 Chloroflexota bacterium | reverse complement strand
TGGAAGAATTGCCCGATCGTCCCGGCGGCGCTGGGCGAAGAGGTGGGGTTGCTCGGTGGGCTGGCACTGGCGCTGGAAGCAGGGCGCTGACTGACGCCGCGCCCTGGCTGAAACCCATGAGATGAATGCGGGCGGGGTCAGCCTCGTATAAGTCGGGCAGAACGTGGATCGTAACCGTTCAGTCCGCCGCCAGACCTTTACCACGAAGGCACAAAGACACGACGGACACACACCTGCCCTGGCGGGCGGTGCCAGGGAAGAAAGCGTCGTGAAACTTGGTGTCTTTGTGTCTTGGTGGTTAGAAAGGGTCGCGTGACCTGAACGCTTACGCCAATCCTTCGGGATCGTTCTGGCGAATACCCACATCGCCGTTTCGTCGCCGCTTCGCCCGTGAAGCATCACGACCGCGCGGCGAGAGGCCGGTGAATGCGGCTCGCGAACGCGGTGGATCAATCCCGCCTGGGCGAGCGCATCGCCGTCGGCGACGAGACGCGAATCGGCCAGCGCCGTCACGCCAACCCCCTCGTCAGCGCGCCTCAATCCGCCGCCGCGCCCTGTGGCGCGAGCGCCACGTCGTCACGCCGATAGTTTCGCAAAGTGGGCGTCCGCAAGGCTACCCAGGCGGTGGCGAGCAAACAGCCCAGCCCGCCCGTGACGACCGACAGCGGCGCGCCGATCCAGTTGGCGACCGCCCCCGCTTCGAATTCTCCCAATTGCGGCCCGCCCATGAAGAAGATCATGTTGACGCTCGTCATCCGCCCGCGCAGATCGTCGGGCGTGGTCAACTGCCGCACGATGTTCCTCATCACCATGCTCACGGTGTCGGTCGCGCCGGTCAGGGCGAGGCACAGGAACGTCAGCCAGAAGTTGCGCGAGAGGCCGAAGGCGACCGTCGCCGCGCCGTAGCCGACGACGGCCCACAACAGAGTTGCGCCGCGCCGTTGGATGCGGTCCACCAGGCGCACCATCAGCACGCTCGCCAGCACGGCCCCGACCGAAGGCGCGGCATACAGCCAGCCGAAGCCGTGCGCCCCCACGCGCAGAATGTCCTGCGCGAATATCGGCAGGAGCGCGGTCGCCGAAGAGAAGAACGTGGCGAAGAAGTCGAGAATCATCGTCGAGCGGATCAGCGGCGCGGCGAAGACAAAGCGCAATCCTTCGAGGGCGGCCTTCAGGCTGATGTCGCGCCGCGATTCCGGCGCGTGCCGGGGCACATCGCGCATCATCAGCAGGCTGACGATCACCGCGACGAACGAGACGGCGTTGATCGCGTACACCCACCACACGCCAAACCAGGCGATGGTGATACCGGCCAGCGACGGCCCCAGCACGGCAGCCGCTTGAAAAAGAATGGTGTTGAGGCTGATGGCGTTGGGCAGATGCTCGCGCGGCACGAGGTTGGGGAACAGCGACGCCCGGGCCGGGTTGTCGAACGTGCCGACCGCCGCCATCAACCCGGCCAGAAGATAGACAGGCCACAAGGCGTTTAGGCCGCTGAAGGTGATCAGCGCCAGCGCCGAGGCGAAGAGGGCCATGCCGCCCTGCGTGATGAGCATCAACTTACGCCGGTCGAGCGCGTCGGCGACGACGCCGCTGATGAGCGAGAAGATGATGATGGGCACGACGCGCACCAGGCCCACCAGGCCCAGCGCGAGTCCCTTCTGACCCGGCGGCGCAAGCAGTGAGATGTGCCAGAGAATCGCGGCGGACTGCATCATCGAGCCTGACATTGAGATGAGCAGGCCGAACCAGAGCAATCGAAAGTTGCGATGTTGAAGCGCGATGAATGGATGTGTCTTTTTCACGTATCGACTCAATCTCCAACGGCCAACCCCGCACAGCGGGACGCGAGCAGTCCCCAGTTACCTCACTGCGCCGAAGCCTGCCCCCCGCCCTGCCGCACTTGCCAAACCAGCACACCGCCCGCGAGCGGCAGGGCGACGAGCGAGACGGCGAACGGCCACGAAGGACTACCGGCATACAGCCAGCCGGCCAGCGGAGGCGCGATGACCTGCGCGACGGCCAGCAGTGTGTTCGCCAGACCAAAGCCCACGCCCATGCTCTCGCGCTTGAGGCTTTGCGCGAGGTGGGCGTTGATCAGCGCGCGCCCGCTCAAGTCTGCGCCGCGGAAGAAGAACGCGACGCCGAATAGAATGGCCGCCAGTCCGACGGGAAGCATCCGGCCCGGCAGGGCGATCATCACCGCAAGGCCGAGACTTGTCAACCCGAAACAACCGGCCAGCGCGCCGGCGAGGCGCGAGCGGCGGCGCGTCAGCCGCCCGGCCGCGAGCGAAATGACCGCCGCGCCGAGCGCCCAGATCGATCCCATGCGGCCGATCGCGGCGAGATTCAGCGCGGCGACGTCGCGCAGGAAATTCGAGGCGAAAGACTCGGCCAGCGCGGCGGACGAATAGGCGACGAGCAGAGGCAGGGCAATGGCGGCGAGGAGGGGATCGCGGAGAAGCGGACGAAAGGCGTCACGAAACGAACGGCGGCCGCCAGCCGATTGCGGGCCGATGGCGAACAGCACCAGGGTGGACACCGTGCAGAATCCCGCCGAGACC
>JACQED010000097.1 GCA_016200785.1 Chloroflexota bacterium | reverse complement strand
GCTGGGTTGATTTTTCGCAGTCCCAGCGCAAGTCCGAGATCGGGGAACGGGTGACGGTCATCCCGAATCATTGCTGTGTAGTCAACAACCTTTTCAATCAAATCGTCGGCGTGCGTAGAGATGCCGTCGAAGTGGTCTGGCCGGTCGCGGGCCGGGGCGCGTTGCAGTAGCACATCAAGACCTGCCGCGTCTCCCAGGCCCGGCAGGTCTTTGCAAAGAAGAGGCTCATGATCAAGAACACTCTGCCCAAATACAAGTACATGTCAGAGGAGGGCATCGAAATCATTCACGAGACGTCCCTGAAAGTGCTGGAAGAATACGGGCTGGAGTACAACCATCCCGAAGCGTTCGAGGCGCTGGAGAGGGCCGGGGCGGAGGTCGTGAATCGCGAGACCAATCACGTGCGTTTGCCGCGCGGCCTCGTTCTGGAGTGCCTCGCCAAAGCGCCGTCCACGTTCGAGATGCAGGCGCGCAATCACGCCAACGACGTGATCATCGGCGGCGACTGGATGGCCTGCGCGCCGATGTACGGCTCGCCGTTCGTTCATGACTTGGAAACCGGCGCGCGGCGTGACGCCACACTGGCCGACTTTCAGAACTTTGCCAAGTTGGCCCACATGACGCCGCAGATACACAACACCGGCGGCACGCTCGTCGAACCGGAAGACACCGATCTCGACACACGCCACCTCGATATGGTGTACTCGCTCATCAAGTATTCCGACAAGACATTCATGGGCAGTGTGACCTCGGCGGCCAACGCTCGGGACACGATCGAGATGGCGGCGATCTTGTTCGGCGGCAAAGAGGCGATCGCAAAGAAGCCCGCCGTGATCTCGGTGATCAACGTCAACAGCCCGCGCCGGTACGATACGCGCATGTTGGAATCAATGCTCGAATACGTCAAAGCCGGCCAGCCGGTGCTCGTCACGCCGTTCAGTTCGGCGGGGGCGATGTCGCCCGCGGCGATGGGTGGCACGCTCGTTCAAGTCAACGCCGAAGTGCTCGCGGGCGTCACCCTCGCGCAGATTGTCAACCCCGGCTGGCTCGAAGCCGGCCTGGTGTCGTCGTACGAGAAGTTCGTCATTGATATCGAACTGCTCCGAATGATGGAGCATTTCATTCAGGGTATCCCGCTGGACGCCGAAGGGCTGGCGCTTGATGCGATGGAGGAGGTCGGGCCGGGCGGACACTTTCTCGGCGCGGCTCACACGATGCGCCACTACCGCACCGCCTTCTACCGCCCAATTATCAGCGACTTGATGGCCTTCGAGCGATGGACGCAAAAGGGGAGCAAGTCGGCGGCGCAGCGCGCGAACGCGCTTTGCAAGAAATGGCTGGCCGATTATCAAGAACCCAAACTCGATCCGGGGATCGACGAGGGGCTGCGCGAGTACATCGCGAAGCGGAAGGATGAGATCAAGACAAACGTCGGCGCTTGACAGCCGCCGACAAGTGGGTTAAACTTTCACTCGTTCGATCCATTCAATTGATCTAAGGATTGGTTCCTTCTGGGTAAAACGAGTGATACTCAACCGCCTCGACTCCGAATTACTCCGCTACATCGCTTCCAACGGGTTTCGCCCCGGCGAACGCCTTCCGTCTCTGGACGAACTTAGCGAGAAACTTGGCCTGAGCGTCGGCAAATTGCGCGAGCAATTGGAAGTTGCGCGCAATCTCGGCGTGGTCGAAGTGCGCCCCAAGACCGGCATCCGCCTGGCCGCCTACGACTTCCTGCCGGCGATCCGGCAGAGCCTTTTGCTCGCGTTGGCAACCGACCGCAAGAACTTCGAAGCCTTTTCCACTCTGCGGAATCATATCGAGGCGGGCTTCTGGCACGAGGCCGTGAGACTGCTGGAACCAGAAGACATCGCTCACCTGCGAGACCTGATCGGCGAGGCGATGGCAAAACTCAACGGCCACCCGATTCAGATTCCCCACGCCGAGCATCGCGAACTCCATCTCACGATCTTTGGCCGCCTGAACAATCCGTTCGTCAAAGGGATTCTCGAAGCGTACTGGGAGGGCTACGAAGCCGTCGAATTCAACTTGTTCGCCGACTACGCTTATCTTCAGCAAGTCTGGAATTATCACGAGCAAATCGTGAACGCAATCGCCGAGGGGGATTTTGACGGGGGCTACACGGCGCTGGTCGAGCACACGCGGCTTCTGCGCTATCTTGGCGCGCACGCCGCGCCGCGCGCTACCGAAGTGCGCGAGCCTGTCGTCCAGGCATGAGGCGCGAACCCCGCCGCGCCGCCATCGGGAAAGGATAATGACGAGCAATGACAATCGCAGACGTGGATCGCAGGTACGCCCCGGCCCCGTCGCCGTTGCCGGCGTCGCAGCGCGAGCCGATCGTCAACGACTTCGCCATTCAAGTGGCAACGGTCAATGGCTCCGGAAGCCAGACCGCCAACTCGGCCATACTGCGGGCGCTGTTCAAGATGGGGATTCCGGTCGCGGGCAAAAACATATTCCCCTCGAACATTCAGGGTTTGCCGACGTGGTACGTCATCCGGGCCAGCCGGCAAGGCTTCACCGCCCGGCGAGAGAATGCCGAGATCGTCGCGTTGATGAATCCCGTCACCGCCGCCGAAGACCTGAGCAAAGTCTATCAGGACGGGGTGTGTTTCTACGATGAAGACATCCGGCTTGACAAATCGAGCCGGCCCGACGTGGTTTACTACCCGATGC
>JACQED010000631.1 GCA_016200785.1 Chloroflexota bacterium | reverse complement strand
GCGCATCCTCACGGGCGAGACGAGTGAACTGCTGGCCCCGTTCGCGTTCAAGCGCTTTCAGGATCAAAAGGCTCTGCCGAAATCCAAAGCGCCGTTCCCCTGGATGTAGGCCCTTACCCCCTGCCCCCTCCCGACGACGAAACCACTGTCGTCGGGAGAGGGGAGCGTGGACAAAACACGATGACGAAGACTCGTATGGCCCGCCGCGATTTCATCAAAGTTTCTCTGCTGGCATCTGCCGTGCTCGCCGGATGCGGTCCCGCCGCGACGGAGCCGGAGAGTAAGCCGACCGACACTGCCGCGCCAAAGGCGACCACCGCTCCGACGATTGAGCAGCAACCCCAATCCACTGCGACCACTGTGCCGGTGGCGGGCGGGAGCGCCGACGTCATCGTGATCGGCGCGGGGATGGCCGGGCTCGGCGCGGCGCGTGAACTAGCCGATCGCGGCATGAAAGTGATGATACTCGAAGGCCGGGATCGCATCGGTGGGCGCACTTGGACGAGCCGCCTGTGGCCGGATGCCCCCGCTGACCTCGGCGCGTCGTGGATTCACGGCATTGACAGCAACCCGTTGAGCGAAATCGCGAAGAAGTTCAACGCCGACACGGTGGTCACGGATTACTCATCCGACACCATTCACGACACGAACGGCAAGCCGCTGACGGACAAAGAGGAGAAGAGAGCGGAGGCCCGCTACAAAGAATTGATCGACGCGATGGAAGCCGAAGCGGAAAGACGCCAGTCGGCGGGCGAGCTCGACATTCCGCTCGGCGACGCCATTCAGCAATACATCGCCACCCGGAATTTTTCCCAGCAGGAATTGAAGGAATTGATCTACTGGGTCAACACGACCATCGAGCACGAGGAAGCGGCGGATGTGTCCGACCTGTCGCTCTTCAACTGGGATTCGGGCGAAAACCTGGACGGCGAAGATGTGATCTTTCCCAAAGGCTACATTCAGATCGTCGAGGGTCTCGCCGCCGGGCTGGACGTCAAACTGAATCGGGTCGTGAAGAAGATCGAATATGGCGAGGAGGGGGTGAAGATCACGACGAGCAACGGCGAGTTTGACGCCAAGCGCGTCGTCGTCACGCTCCCGCTGGGCGTGCTGAAGAACGACTCGGTCGAATTCTCGCCGGAACTGCCCGATGAAAAACAGCAAGCGATCAAGGCATTGGGGTCGGGCGTACTCAACAAAGTGTATCTGCGCTTCCCCGACGCCTTCTGGAAGGACGACGACACCGATCTGCTCGGCTACATCGCCGCGAACAAGGGCGAGTGGGCCGAAGACTTGAACATCTATAAGTTCTTCGGCAAGCCGATCCTGCTCATGTTCAATGCCGGGACATACGGCGCGGCGGTCGAATCGTTTTCGGACGACGAGATCGTGGCGAAGGCGATGGCCGTCCTGCGCGCGATGTACGGCGGCGGCATTCCCGACCCGGAGAGTTTTCAGATTACGCGCTGGATCGCCGATCCGTTCGCGGGCGGCTCGTACTCGCACATGGCCCCCGGCTCAACGCTCGACGATCGCGACGCGCTGGCTGAACCGGTCGGCGATAGGTTGTTCTTCGCTGGAGAAGCAACGCACAGGGAACACGCGGCGACGGCGCACGGAGCCTATCTGTCTGGCGTGAGAGAAGCGGAGCGGATTGCCGGGCTAAGATAGGACGCTGATTCACGCTGATAAACGCAGATCAGGCAGGCTCATCAGCGTTCGTCTGCGCGCTTCGCAGTCAGCGCCCATAAGAAAGGATTCGTCCTTGAACCAAATCAAGACAGCCGACATCGTCGTCATCGGCGGCGGCATCATAGGTTGCAGTACGGCCTACAACCTCGCCAAGCACGGCGGGCGGAACGTCGTCCTGCTGGAGCGGAAATCGGTTTGCTCCGGCGGCACGGCGAAGTCATGCGCCATCTGTCGCACGCACTATTCGGTTCGCGCCAACCTGATTCACGCGGGCGAAAGCCTGAAAATCTTGTTAGCGCGCCAAACCGATGGGGCAACTTATGGTCCGATTGGGACGGCCAGCGGGAGCACCCGATGCTTCTGCCAGTACAGGTCCCAACCGCCATTGAGCAGCAACGTGCGCAAGGCGGCCAGGGCATCGCTGGTGTCCTC
>JACQED010000630.1 GCA_016200785.1 Chloroflexota bacterium | reverse complement strand
GCCGCCGAGGGCGCACAGGTGACGCTCGTCTGCCTCACCCACGGGGGCGCGGGCGGGCCACCCGAAGTCCGCGCGCAGGAAATCGCGCGCTCGGCGCAAATCCTCGGCGCGCAGTTGGAACTTTGGGATTATCCCGACGGCGGCCTGGCGCACAGCGACGCCTGGGAAATCGTCGGGCGGTTAGTGGAGGTCATCCGCCGCATCCATCCACAGGTCGTCCTCACCTTTGGCCCCAATCAACTCTCCGAGCATCCCGACCACGTGATCGCCGGCTGGCTGACGACGCTGGCCTTTGAACTGGCCGGGAACTGCGCCCGGTGGCCGGGCTCGTTGCCCGCATATGCGCCCGCCAAATTGTATTTCAGCATTGACCCCGACACGGCGCAGCACATCGCGCCGTGTTGCCTGTCCGTCGTGAACGTCGCGGCGTATCTCGACCGGCGGCTGGCGGCGCTCGAATGCCACGAGAGCCAGCGCCAGTGCTGGGAGGGATTCTTGCGTGGGCGCGCACCCCACGGGCTGTGGCGCGAATACTTTCAACTGGCCGCCTGCCGCACGGCGTTGCCGGCCGGTCCCGAAGCCGATCTGTTTGAAGGAGTGTTTGACACGGCGCCTGTAGGCATGACGATGATCGCTCCGCCGCCCAAAGAGTCGCCCATCTGGCTGTTTGATCTGGACAACACCCTCTACTCGGCAAGCGTTGGCCTGATGGAAGCGATCAGCGCGCGCATTGACGAATTCATCGGCACGCGATTGAATCTTCCGCCCGCGCTGGCCCAGGCCGTGCGCGAAGCGTACAACGGGCAGTACGGCTCGTCGGTGCGCGGCGTGCTCCGGCACTGCCAGGTAGACGCGGGTGACTTTCTGGATTTCATCCACGACCTGCCGCTCGAGCACTATCTTTCGCCCGATGCGCCATTGGCCGAACTACTGGCCGCGCTGCCCGGCCGCAAATACCTGTTCACCAACGCCCTGGCCGACTATGCCCGGCGCGCGTTGCGCGCCCTCGGCGTCGAGCAGCACTTTGACGAGGTTTTTGACATTCACTTTGCCGGACTGGAAGGCAAGCCCTCGCCCGCCGTATACGAAAAGGTGCTGGCGGCTCTGGGCCACCCGGCGGGCGCGTGCTGGTTCGTGGAAGACTCCGCGACGAACTTGGTTCCGGCCAAAGCCCTCGGCTGCCGCACGGTCTGGCTCACAGCCGACGGCGCGCCTCGGCAAGCCTACGTCGAACACGTGATTCACGATCTGGCCGAGCTGCGGGAGGTCGCGCAAGGCCGGCCGGAGAAGCGCGAGCGGCGTGATGGAGAACAGCGATGATCACGACCGTACTCAGCCCCACATTGCGCACGCATTTCCTTCAATCACGGTTTGGCCGCCGCCTGGCCGGCAATGTGCTCACCCGCCGCGGCCTCGGCCTGCTGGTCGTCCTGCTCTCGGCGGCTGCCTTCGGCGCCGTGACTCCGTTCGCCCGGCTGGCCTACGACGATGGGGTGAATGTGGTCACGCTCATGGTCGTGCGCTATGCCCTGGCCGCTCTGGCGGTGAGCGGTTACCTGGCCTGGCGTCGCCAACCGTGGCGGCTGGCCGGCCGGCGACTGTGGCTGACGTTGGGATTGGCGCTGTTTATGGGCCTGATGTCGTTTTCATACCTGGGTTCAATCCGCTACATCCCGGTCTCACTGGCGGCGCTGATCTATTACATCCACCCGATCCTGGTCAGCCTGGTGGCCCAAGTCACCGGGAATGAGCCATGGAACAGCCGGGAGCGTGCAGCCCACGCCATCGCCTTTGGCGGCCAGGCACTCTCGCTGGGCGGGCTGGCGCTGCTGCTAGGGCTGTCAGGGAGCGGGATCAACCCGATGGGCGTGCTCATGGCGGCATTCTCGGCCGTCAGCATCACGATCGTGATGGTATTCGGCAGCCGGCTGATGCAGGCAGTGCCGCCGATGGTGTTGAACCTGTACATCGCGCTAGCGAACACGGCGCTCTTCACGGTCACCGCCGTGCTGGGCGTCGGCTTTGCCTGGCCGACGGCCGCCATAGGCTGGCTGGGCCTGATGGGGGTGGCCTTCTTCTTCACCGCCGGCTTCCTCGGCATGTTCGTCGGCGTGAAGATGATCGGCCCCAGCCGGGCGGCTTGCCTGAGCAACGTCGAGCCGGTGGTGACGATCGCTCTGGCCATCACGGTGCTGCATGAACCCTTCAGTCTGTGGCAATTCGTCGGGGCCGCGGCAGTGCTCGTCGGAATCTTCACCATGTGCAGCAACGTGGTGGAAGAAGGCGACCTGTATTTGGCAGGCGCCCAGGAGAGCAGAGGGTGAGGCCGAAGCCTGGCTCCGCATTTCGCCAAAGAGGAGATGAACCATGAGCGATCGAGACGATCTCAAAGGGTTGTGGCTGCACCTGATCTGTTGCGGCGGGCCGATCGCCGTCTTTGCGTTGATCGGCCTCCTGCCGACACTCATCGCCTTCGTGCTGACCTACAAAGTGCTCGCGGCGGGTGTTGGCCTCGCGCTGGCCGGCGCCCTCGTCTGGTGGGGCCGCGTCCGCCGGGCCGCCCGGACTGAGCCTGTCACCCATCTCACCCGGACCGAACCGGCGCGCCTCCGGCCGTCGTGAGCGCCCTCGACCTTGAAACACAAGGGGGCATTCTTACTGAAAGGAGAGAGATATGTTGACCAAACACAAGCGCAAGAACGGCAAAGTGAAAGTAACCTTCACCATGCCTTCTATCGAAGGCTGCCAGCAGTTGTGTCTCTGCGGTGACTTCAACGAGTGGAGCGAAACCGCCACGTCGATGGAGCCGGCGGCCGACGGCGCGTGGTCGGTGACGCTCGAACTGGAGCCTGACCGCGAATACCAGTATCGCTACCTGGCCGACGGCCAGACGTGGCACAACGATTGGGCCGCCGACGACTACGTCCGGAATCCCTATGGCTCGGACAATTCGCTCGTCGTGACGTAAGAAAGAGAGGGCCGTGCTCGAACGCCTTTCGAACTACCTCCTGACCGCCGACGAACGCGCGCTGCTTCACGCGAACCCCCGCGCTCTTGCCGCGCGCCTCGGTCTCGACGAACGGGGCGTGTTGGAATTGTTGGCCCGCGCCGCCAGCGAGGGCATGGTGAATCTGGAGTGGGAGGTGCACTGCCCTCATTGCGGAACCAAGGCTTGCTACGTAAACGACGTGCGCGACTTGCCGGACGAGGCCAACTGCGCCTTCTGCGGCCGCGAGTACAGCATCCACGTTGACCACGAAGTGTGGATCACGCTCACGGTCAATCCTCGAGTACGTCGCCTCTCCGTCAACGCCGACGACCCGGCCTATCGTCGAGAGATTGACGACGAGCACAGTCCCCTGAATGCCCTGGCCCTGTTCAACCTCCCTCTGTTCCGCGAACTATTCACCGATCAAATTTTGCCAGAGGGTGCCAGCCTGCGCGTGCGACAGGTGACGATTCTCGCCACCGACCTTCGCGGCTCGACCGGGCTTTACGCCCGTACCGGCGACGCGGCGGCTTATCAAATCGTCCACGACCACTTTCGTGTCATCTTCTCCGCCGCCGAGGCGCATGAGGGCCTGGCCGTCAAGACACTCGGCGATGGCGCGATGGTTTCCTCCCCGACGACGCTGGACGGCTTGCGCGCCGCGACGGACATCCAGCGCGCGATGAGCGTATTCTGGCGCGCGCGCGACGGCATCGGCGAGGGGTGCCTGGCGCTTCGCGTGGGTCTGCACACCGGCCCGTGCATTCTGGTGACGACGAACGGGCGGCTGGATTTCTTCGGCGCCACGGTGAACATCGCCTTTCGCGTGGCGCGGCTGGCGAATGGGGGCGATATCCTCGTGACCGATACTGCGCTCGACGCAGCGGCGCGCCACGAACTGAGAACTTTGGGGCAAACCGAAATCTTTCACACGATTGTCAAGGGCTTTGACGAAGATTGCATCATTCACCGTCTCACTTTGCCAGACCAGTGAAACCAGGGTTGAAGTGCCGCCACAGGCCGGGCCTGGCGGCGGGGCTGCGGCGCGCATCGTGAAGGAGAAACGGATGCCTGAGACAGAAGACAAAGATCAACTGCGTGAACGCACCCTCGCCCGCCGCCGGGAAGTTGTCGCGGCTTTGGAGAGCGAGCGCGGAACCAAAGTCGTCACGCTCATGCACCGGCGCGAGCCATGGGAGGATGAATCGAAAGACGGAGAGGCCGCCCATTTGACGATTGAAGACAGCGAATTCGTGCTGATGCAAATTCGCGCCACGCCGCCCGACCGGCCGATTGACATCATCATCCACACGCCGGGCGGGCTGGCGCTGGCCGCCGAGATGATCGCCACCGCCGTCAAACTGCATCCGGCCAGGGTCGCAGTCATCGTCCCGTTTTATGCGATGTCCGGCGGCACGCTCATTGCGCTGGCGGCCGACGAGATTTGCATGGAGCCATACAGCGTACTCGGCCCGGTGGATCCGCAAATCGGCGGTTGGCCGGCCGCGGCGCTCATTCATCTGGCCGAGAAGAAGCCCGTCGAAATGGTCAGCGACCAGATGCTAATTATGGCCGAAGTTGCCCGCCTGTCGCTTGCCGGCGTGCAGCGATTCGTGATGTGGCTGCTGGCCGACAAACTCCCGCAACAGGCCGCGGCGCAGACGGCCGAGTTTCTGACCGGCGGCTACCTGGCGCACGATACGCCCATCATGCTCGACGCGGCGCGCAATCTCGGCCTGTCGGTCAACACGAGCGTGCCCGGACGGGTGTACGAATTATTCGAGACCTGCGCCTTTGGATTGTGTAAACGGCCGTGCCTGGCGACGTACGGGATGGTGGACACGCCAACGACGCCTCTGAGGACTGGAAGGTGAGCATGGCAGCGCCTTTATCCTCCGCGCGTCGTGAGCGGGGCCACTATCTTCCAGCGGACGTGGTGCAGGACGCGCAGGCGCGCCTCAGCCGATTGGTCGGCCACGTGCGGGCCGTCGGGCGGATGCTGGCCGAGCGCCGGGACTGCGCCGATCTTCTGATGCAATTGATGGCAGTGCTCGCCGGGCTGACACAGGTGACCGTGCGTTTGACGCAGGCGCACGTCGAGGCCTGCCTGAGCATGGTTCGTACGCCGGAGGATCACAAGCGAGCAATCGCACGGCTGGAGGCGGCATTGGCAGTAGCAGTGGGCCAAGGTCATGCTCCTCACTTGACACACTCTCTGAAAGCCGGTAGAATGCGCCCTATGCCATAGGGGGGCATGGGCATTTGGGATTTGACGGGGAACATCTTTCTTATGGAGGCGATCATGGCTCAACTTGA
Organism: Chloroflexota bacterium; assembly: GCA_016200785.1. GTDB lineage: Bacteria > Chloroflexota > Anaerolineae > Anaerolineales > JACQED01 > JACQED01. The sequence continues at coordinate 1,888 of JACQED010000630.1, read as the reverse complement.
AGAACTCGAACTGACGGTGCGCGGCATGACGTGCGACTCGTGCGCCGTGCATGTAACCAAAGCGCTCAAGAGCGTCGAAGGCGTGAAGGACGCCGATGTGCCCGGATGGGGATCGGCGCGGGCCACCGTCGTTGCCGACAGTGGCGTGACGGCTGAGGCCCTCGCCGCCGCCGCGCGCGAGGCCGGTTATTCGGCCACCGTGAAGACACGCAAGCCGGCCGGCGGCCCGATCCCACAAGACGGCCGGGGCAGCGGCCAATTTGACCTGATGGTCATCGGCGCCGGCTCCGGCGGCTTCGCCGCAGCCATTCGCGGCGTGGAATTGGGGTATCGGGTGGCGCTCGTCAACGATGGGACGTTGGGCGGTACCTGTGTGAACATAGGCTGTGTGCCCAGCAAGGCGCTGATTCGCTCTGCCGAGGCCTGGCATCGCGCCGGCCAACACACCTTTGCGGGCGTGACTACCCGGCAGGAAGCCCTGGACTGGGACGCGGTGCGCGGCCAGAAGGATAGTCTGGTGGCCGAACTGCGCCAGAGCAAATACGCCGATGTGCTGGCCGCCTACCCGGACATCACGTTCATCCCGGGCCGGGCGCGTTTCCAGGCCGATGGCTCCGTCCTTGTCGGCGATAAAGTCATCCGGGCGCGCAAGTACATCGTCACCACGGGCGCGCGCCCGCGTATGCTTCCCATCCCCGGCGCGACGGAAGCTGGCGTGCTGAACAGCACCACGCTGATGGACCTGCCCCAGTTGCCGCAGTCCCTCATTGTGCTGGGCGGGCGCGCCGTCGCCCTGGAACTCGGCCAGACCATGGCGCGCCTGGGTGTGCAGGTCGTGATCCTGCAACGCAGCACCCGCCTGATCCCTGAGCACGAAGCGGAGATCGGCCGCGCGCTGCGGGAATATCTGGAGGAAGAGGGCGTCGGCGTGGTGACCGGCGTGCAGGTCGAGCGCATCGAACGCGAGGGCGACCAACGGGCGGTCCACGTGCGGGTGCAGGGCCGCCCCCACGTCTACCGGGCCGAGCAGGTGCTGATGGCCCTGGGGCGTGAGCCCAATACCGACGGCATGGGCCTGGATGTGTTGGGCGTGGAACTGGACGCCGGCGGCGCAATTGTGGTGGACAATCAGCTGCGCACTTCTCACCCGGGCGTGTACGCTTCGGGGGATTGCACCACCAATCCGGATTTCGTCTATGTGGCTGCGGCCGGCGGTAGCATCGCCGCAGAGAACGCGCTCACCAGCGCGGCCCGCGTGCTTGACCTGTCCGCCATGCCCGCCGTAACCTTCACCGATCCCCAGGTCGCCACAGTCGGACTGACCGAAGAACAGGCCAAAGCGCAAGGCTACGATGCGCAAACCGCGGTGTTGCCCATGAAGTATGTGCCCCGCGCGCTGGCCGCCCGTGATACTCGCGGCCTGATCACACTCGTCGCCGACAATGCCACCGACCGCCTGCTCGGCGCGCACATCCTGGCGCCGGAGGCGGGCGAGATGATCCAGACGGCGGTGCTGGCGATCCGCTTCGGCCTCACCGTGCGCGAACTGCGTGAGACGATGTTCCCCTACCTGACCAACGCCGAGGGGCTGAAACTGGGCGTGCTCTCGTTCGAGAAGGATGTGGCGATGCTGAGTTGTTGCGCGGGATAGGAAAGGGACAGCATCACCGATGGAGACGACTGACAATACACGCACGACCGTCTTCCAGGTGACCGGCCTGACATGTGCGGACTGCGCGGCCCTCGTCCGGGAAGCGTTGAAAAATCTGGCCGGTGTGTTCGCGATCGGCGAGGCGTGGACGGAGAAGGCGGTCGAAGTGAGCGTGACGCACGATCCGCTGGCCGCGCCGCCAGAGACCATCGCCCGCGCCATCTAAGACGCAGGCAG
>JACQED010000628.1 GCA_016200785.1 Chloroflexota bacterium | reverse complement strand
GGCAATCGCTCTCGACGACGACGCGCTGGCCGCCGTCGCCGCCGGCCTGGGCATGGCGCTCGAAGACGTGCGACGGCTGAACGTCGTGTGGGGCAAATCGTTCGCCTCGAAACTCGGCCAGGCCGCCGCCACGCCAAAGCGGTTCGCCGTGCGGCTGCTGGCCGGGTCGCTGGTGGACTACCGCCGGGCAACGTCGATGTGGTGGCAGCATCTCTCCGCCGGCGTACAGTACGATGTCGAACAGCGGCCCATGTATTTCATCTCGAGCAATATGCACAGCCTCGTCAACCCGCTCTCGGGTTTTGCTCTGCGGCACGAGGCGGAACTGGTGCGGCATATCGAGACAGCCGCGCAGGCCGATCTCGTCAACGAATTTCGCGACATCGAGGCCCGGCACGTTCCTTCAAGCCGCGAGAACTTTCTGTACTACGTTCTGAAGAAGTACGTTCGCACGCCGGAAGGCGCTCAAATGGCGCGTGACCGCCTCGCCGACGAAGAGACATGCGGCATTCATCGGGCATCCAGCGCGCACAGCTTTGAGGTGGACGCGGAATTCATCGAACTGAAGCGGCTGAAGTCGGATTGGCTCGACCCGCGTCTGCGTATCCCCGGCGTCGAATGCCTCGCCGACAGCGACGCGATCATCGTCAATATTGACTATCCTTTGGGAATGGCGGCGCAGATCATCTTCGCGGAGATTGCCGGCTCGTCGCCCGAAATTCGCGGTGTCTACGTTCTCGGCAAGGCCGCCACGCTCAACGGGGCGATCGGCGATGTGACTATCCCGAACGTCGTTCACGACGAGCACTCGCGCAACACGTACCTTTTCAACAATTGTTTCACCGCCGCCGACGTCTCGCCTCATCTGGTTTACGGCACGGCCCTCGACAACCAGAAGGCGGTCAGCGTGCGCGGCACATTCCTGCAGAACTCACGTTACATGGACGTATTCTATCGCGAGGGATACACCGCTATCGAAATGGAAGGCGGCCCGTATCTCTCCGCCGTCTTCGAAGCTTACCGCCCGACTCGCTATCCCACCGACGAGATTGTGAATCTCTATGGCCTGCCCTTCGACCTCGGTCTCCTGCACTACGCTTCGGATACGCCACTCAGCAAAGGCAAGAACCTCGGCGCGGCGAATCTATCGTATTTTGGCATGGACCCGACGTATGCGACAAGCGTGGCGATATTGAGGCGAATTTTCACGCTCGAGATACAGCGCCTCGTTCGCCACAACAGCGGTGAGGGTTGTCAGGAGGAGCAATGTTGACCCACGTTGAGATCGAGGGTTTCCGGAGTCTGCGGCATGTCGAGCTAGATTTGCCAGGCCTGACAGTGATGATTGGTCCGAATGGCAGTGGCAAATCGAATGTACTGGACGTTTTTGCCGTAATGGCTGAGGCGGCCAGTGGTCTGCTCAGCGAGGGTATTGCGAGGCGAGGTGGGATTGGCACCTTGATCTTCAGAGGTGGCGAAAACAAAATATTCTACGGCTTTGATTTTGCTCCCGAAGCGGAGTTTCGTGAGGAGGGTGCAGAGGTTCATTATAAGATGCAGCTGCGACCTGTGGGGACGTTTCCGGTCGTGTGGTTTGAGCAGGTATCCAAAGGCCCGATCCCGCCTCACGTCAATCCTCTTTTCTTGATGCATCGTGATAAGCAGAGTCCCACAACTATGTTCCGCAGTCTTGTGACCGGGGAAAAGGAAGAGATCAACAAGGAAATCGAGTCCCAGTCGGAATTGGCCATCTTTCAGGTGAAAGATCAAACTGCCTATCCTACTCCGTACAAACTGCTGCGCCAGTTCGAGAATTGGACATTCTATCGACCGCTGAGGGTAGGCCCTGATGCACCTATTCGGAGCCCCCAAACTATTCGTCCCGGCGTTCGTCTGTTTCCCGATGGCAGCAACGTTGCGTCGGTGCTTCACGCTATCCAGAATCAGTTTCCCGCGATATGGGACGAAATCTGCGAAACTCTAACCAACGTTTACGAGGATTTTCGCTACGTCTCATTTCCAGCCGAAGGTGGTGATGGCAAAATTCTGCTGCGTTGGTGGGAACACCCTTTTGAAAAGGAATATGGCTTCTCAGCCGATCTTCTTTCCGACGGAACCTTACGTTTGCTTAGTTTGCTAGCGATTCTGAAAACGCCCGACCCGCCGCCCCTGATCTGCATAGACGAACCTGAAGTAGGCCTCCACCCGGACTGGATTAGGCTCGTGGCTGAATTATTGGAGTCCGCCGCAACGCGAACTCAGATTATCGTCGCAACTCATTCGCCTCAATTGGTCTCGCACGTCAAACCCAACCATGTCGTCGTCATTGAAAAAGAAGACGGTGCGACCACCGTCTCACGACTGACGGAGGAGGAACTGGCAGGCTGGCTCGACAAATTCCGCCTCGGTGATCTATGGCTGGCTGGACACATCGGGGGGCGGCCATGAAACGCAAGGAACTCACCAGAGGGCGGCGGATAGTGATCTTATGCGAGGGCGAGACTGAGGAAATCGCAATAAGATACTTCGTGAAGCGGCAGTGGGAAGCGGATGGGCTGAATTCGATAGGCATCCATCCAATCGACTTGCGTGCCAAACTGGAGGATGTCTTCTCCTATGTTCCTCGTTATCGCCTCGATCCACATGTCGTAGCCGTTTTCACCATTGTTGATCTATACGGCATGAATCGTGTCCAACATGACATTGACGACGATATGGCGGCAAAGGTCAATCGCGTAAAGACGTGGCTGCGAGACGAGTTTGGGCCCGCCTTCGAGGGTTTCTTCTACCCCCATGTCTCGGTGCATGAAGTGGAGGCTTGGCTGCTGGCAGAGGGGAATTGCCTCGCAAAACGTCTGAAGGACTCGGGCATCAAACCGGATCGATATGCAGAGAGCCGCAACCTCGATGATCCCCCTTCCAAGCGTATTAGCAAGCTTTTCCGGAATCGGCGTGGCGATGGCTATGGCAAAACCAACGACGGCACGCCGCTTTTCAAATGCGTTCAGTTTGGGCCGGTGTATGACACCTGCCAGCACTTCCGGGAGTTCTACAATCAACTGAAAGCCGTTGGTCAGGCGGCATTGAAAACAGGTTGAAGTCGGTAATTCGCTGACTGACACAGTGACGACCAGGAGACGATTATGGCTTCTATAGGCCAATCCGCCGTTCGCCTCGACGCCGTCGGCAAAGTGACCGGCGAAACTCTGTATCCCGGCGACCTCGTGATGCCGGGGATGCTCCACATGAAAATCCTGTTCGCCGGCCGGCCGCACGCGAGGATCAAACGCATTGACACCTCGAAGGCGGATAAGGTTCCCGGCGTCGTCGCCGTGTTCACCGCAAAAGACGTGCCGGTGAACGAGTACGGCTTGATCATGCCGGACCAGCCCGTTTTGTGCGGGCCGGGGTCGAGCAAAGCCGGCGCGGACGTTGTCCGCTTCGTCGGCGATCAGGTCGCGCTTGTCGTCGCCGAAACCGAGAAGATCGCCGCCGCCGGGCGCGATCTGATCGAGGTGGACTACGAGGCATTGCCCGTCGTCACCGACCCGCGCGTTTCCATGAATGCGCCGGATGGCGCGCCGCTGCTCTTTCCCGACAAAGACACAAACGTCGTCTTGCATTACAGGATTCGGAAGGGCGATGTCGGTGGCGGATTCGCGCAGTCCGACGTCATCGTCGAGGGCTATTATCAGACGCCCTTTCAGGAGCACGCCTTCCTTCAGCCCGAGGCCGGGTTGGCATATATTGACGAGGAAGGCCGCGTGACGGTGAAGGTCGCCGGCCAGTGGACGCACGAAGATCGCGAACAAATCGCTCACGCGCTCCATTTGCCCGAAGACCAGATTCGCGTGATCTATCCGGCCATCGGCGGCGCGTTCGGCGGGCGCGAGGATATGTCGGTGCAGATCGTGCTCGCGCTGGCCGCGCACAAGTTGCGCCGTCCGATCAAGATCGTCTGGAGTCGCGAAGAGTCGATCGTCGGCCATCACAAGCGCCATCCGTATTACATCAAAGCCAAATGGGGCGCGAAGAAGGATGGCAGACTCGTGACTGCCGACTCCGAAGTGATCTCTGACGCCGGCGCATACGCTTACACTTCGACAAAGGTGCTCGGCAACGCGACGCTGATGGTCACCGGGCCGTACGAGATTCCGAACGTGAAGGTGGACTCCTACACGGTTTACACTAACAATGTGCCGTGCGGCGCGTTCCGAGGCTTCGGCGGGCCGCAAGCCGCATTTGCCGCCGAAGGGCAGATGAACAAACTCGCCGAGGCACTCGGCCTCGATCCGATTACAATCCGCCAGCGCAACGTGCTCACCGAAGGCGCGCTGACCTCGGTCGGCACGCCGCTTCCGAAGGGAGTCACCATTGGGCAAGTTGTCGAGCGGTGTGCGGTGGAGGCCGGTTGGAAGAGAGAAGTTGGAAAATGGGTGAAGACGGACTCCCATCTCCAATCACCAGTTACCAGTTACCATTCGCCAATGCCCCGACGCGGTTATGGCTTTGCCTGCGCCTTCAAGAACGTCGGCTTCAGTTTCGGCGCGCCCGAGCAGGCATGGGCCACGATCGAACTGCACGGCACAGCGGAGATCGAGCGGGTGGTCGTGCATCACGCCGGGGCCGACTGCGGACAGGGCGCGCACACCGTGATGGCGCAAATGGCCGCCGAAGCCGTCGGCGTTCCGTTGGATCGCGTCGAGATGATCGTCTCCGACACGGCCACGTCTGGCAATTCGGGATCGGCCTCGGCCTCGCGACTGACGTACATGGCGGGCAACTCGATCCGAGGCGCGGCGGAACTGGCGCTCAAGAAGTGGATCGACGAAGAGCGCCCGGCGATCGCGACGTTCCAATACCGCCCGCCACCGACGACGCCGCTCGATCCGGAGACCGGCCATTCGACGCCGAACTTCGCCTACGGTTACGTCGCCGAGGCGGTCGAGGTGGAAGTGGATATGGAGACGGGCCACGTCCGGCTGGTGGACGTGGTCTGCGCCGACGACGTGGGCAACGCGATCAACCCGATGCTCGTCGAAGGCCAGATCGAGGGCGCTGTCGTTCAAGCGCAAGGCTACGCCCTCCTCGAAAACTTCGTGACGAAGGACGGCTACGTTCAGACGCCCTATCTGTCGAACTACCTCATCCCCACCGTGCTCGACGTTCCGGCGCGGGTCAAGTCGGTGCTCATTGAAGTCCCCGAACCCAACGGCCCGTTCGGCGTGCGCGGCATGGCTGAGATGCCCTTCATGCCGCTGGCTCCCGCCATCGCGGCCGCGATCAAGGACGCAACGGGAGTGTGGTTTGACGAGTTTCCCTATACGCCGGATCGAGTGCTGAAAAAACTAAAGGAAACAAGGGAAACGAGGGAAACAAAAGAATCGCACTAGCAACGTTTCTGTCGCTCTGAGCGTTCCATGATTTCCCGAATTTCCGCTATTTCCTTTATTTCCTTTTGCCATCAGATGCCGCTTTCCAATACTCTCGTTCTCGTTCGCGGCGGCGGCGATCTTGCCAGCGGCGCAATCTATCGTCTGCATCGCGTCGGCTTTCCTATCGTCGTTGCCGAATTGCCCCGCCCGGTTGCCGTCCGCCGAGCGGTTTCGTTTGCCGAGGCGCTCTACAACGGCGAAATGATCGTCGAAGGCATCACCGCGCGCCGCGCCGCGGATGCGAACGAGGCGCGCGCGGCAACGGCGCGCGGCGAAGTCGCCGTGATGGCTGACCCGGACGGCGATTGCCGCCGCCTCCTCGCTCCGCCGATTCTAATTGATGGCAGAATGGCGAAAGCCAATCTCGGCACGCGAATTGACGACGCCCCTTTGGTCGTCGGCCTCGGGCCGGGTTTCACTGCCGGCCTGGATTGTCATGCTGTCGTCGAGACGATGCGCGGGCACACGCTGGGCCGCGTGATTTGGCAGGGGAGCGCGATCCCGAACACCGGCGTCCCGGAAGGGGTGCTCGGCTACGACCGCCAGCGTGTCTTGCGCGCGCCATGCGATGGCCGCTTGCGGTTGAGGCGCGACATCGGCGATCGTTTGTCTGAGGGCGACGCGGTCGCGGAGGTGGATGGTCGGGCCGTGCTCGCGCCGTTCGCCGGCGTCCTGCGCGGCATCGCGCGCGACGGCCTCGAGGTAGCGGCCGGCATGAAAATCGGCGACGTTGACCCGCGCGGAGTCCGCGGCCATTGCTTCACCATCTCCGACAAGGCGCTGGCGGTGGGCGGCGGTGTGCTGGAAGCGGTGATGGTGTGGATGCGAAGCGTGGAGCGCGAGTCGTGACGTGGCTTCTTTGCGTCCATCGGGTCTTCGCGGTTCCAACATGCAATTGACGCGCGCGCTGCGTCTGCGCCCGCGCGAGATCGTCGCCTTCGTGGGCGGCGGCGGCAAGACGACCGCGATGTTTCGAATGGCCGCCGAGATCGTCGCCTCGGGACGGCGCGTCATCACCACGACGACGACACGCATCTTCGCCGCGCAGACCCGCCTCGCTCCGGCGCACATTGTTGTGGACGAAGCGATGGCGGCGAGCTGGGCGGAACTACGAGCCGCGCTGGATTCCTACGGGCACGCCCTCGTCACAGGACGTGTTGATTCCGGCATCGGCAAGGCCTTCGGCGTCGAGCCGAGACTCATCTCTCAACTGGCCGACCTGCCGGATGTGTCCGCGGTTCTAGTCGAGGCCGACGGATCGCGGATGCGCCCCCTCAAAGCGCCCGCCGAGCACGAGCCGGTGATCCCCGGCGGGACGACGCTGGTCGTCGCCGTCGCCGGCGCGGATGTTATCGGCAAACGCCTCGACGACGTTCACGTTCACCGTTCCGGACTTCTCGGCCAAATCCTCTCGCTGTCTCCTGGCGCTGTGGTAACACCCGATGTTGTCGCCTCTGCGATCGTGCATCCGCTCGGGGGCCGCAAAGCCGTGCCAGCGGGCGCACGCTTCGTCGCGCTCGTCAACAAGACCGAAGGAGCGGATCGGCTTGGCGACGCGCGCGAGATAGCCCG
>JACQED010000627.1 GCA_016200785.1 Chloroflexota bacterium | reverse complement strand
TTACGACGTTGTAATGATTATCAATCCATATTACGCGCCTATCGGACACTTGAAGAACGTATTCATGGGTCAGGCAACTAATCACAATTGTCATTTGATGCTGCTCGCAATAGAGTCAAGCGGTCCAACAGATGAGTAGGACGTCAGCTTTGCGGCAAAACCACCCCCACAAGCCCAAATTGCCGCAAGTTGCGTCTTTTTGCCCCGCTGGCAGCACTCCTGCCGCAGCGCCCATTTTTTCTTGTTGCCCAAGCTTCAACTTCAATCGAATCCGCATGTGACGCCGTTCTCCCCCGACTTCGTGGACTTCGTGGCGGGCTTATCGGTGAAACGAGAGGGCTTCCCCTGCGCCGTAGTTTAGCCCAATCGCGCGCCTTGTCAAACGTGATTCGGCATTAGCCTATCGAACCCGATAGACGTATAATTCCAATCAGCGATCCGCCATCTGCCATCTGCCATCTGCCATCTGCAATCCGCCATCTTCCATGCGCCGTCTCCTCATCCTCACCGTCCTCTTCACCACCGGTTGCACCGTCGTCGGGCCGATCATCGGGCCGCTCATCAGTCAATTGAATCCGATCCCCACCGTCGCGCCGACCTCCACCCCCGCGCCGACGGCCACGCCCCTGCCGTCCACCGGCACACAGTTCACCGTTCACATTCCCGACAACACGCCGCCCGGCTCCCCCATCTCGCTCGTCCTGGTAGACGAAGTCACCGGCAACGGCCTCAACGATCAGAAAATACCGATGGGCGCGACCGGCCAAAACGTGTGGTCGGTGCTCGTCAACCTGCCGCTCGGCGCGCTCGTCAAATACAAATACATTCACGAGGGCCAGGTTGCCGCCTCGGAGGTAACGGCGATCGGCGGGCAGGTTCCGGATCGCGCGCTCCGCGTCGGGCTGAGCGCGAAAGTGGACGACACGGTGGCGGGCTGGGGCGATGCGCCCGCTCCGGCGAACGCGCCCCTCGGCTCGCTCACCGGCGTCATTCGCGACCTCGCCACCGGGCAGGGCGTGCCGGGGCTGATCGTCCTCGCCGGGGGAGGGCAAACGCTCACCACCTGGAACGGCTCGTACTCGTTCTCTCGACTGCCTTACGGCGCGCAGCGCGTCACGGCATTCGCGCCCGACGGCGCCTGGATGACGACGGACGGATCGGCGGCGATCAGCGCGCCGGTCGGCGCATTTGTAGACCTCGGCGTCAATCAAGCCCGCGCGGTGAACGTGACCTTCGTCGTCTCGATCCCGGCGGACACCGATCCGAGCGCGCCGGTGCGCTTGGCCGGCAGCGCCCTGCAACTCGGCGACACGTTCGGAACGGCGGAGCCGATCCCCGCCGACCGTCTCATCACGCTCCTCCGGCAGGCCGACGGGCGTTGGACGACGACGGTGAAACTTTACGAGGCGATGGACTTGCGTTACCGTTACACGCTGGGCGACGGCTTCTGGAACGCCGAGTTGGACCCCGACAGTTCGCGCCCACTGCGCCAACTCATCGTGCCGGCCTCCGATCTCACGGCCTACGACAACGTCGCCACGTGGCGCACGGCGGCGCTCGCGCCGGTCAAGTTCGACGTGACCGTCCCCGCCGACACGCCATCCGCCGACACCGTCACGATCCAGATCAAGATCGCCGCCCTCTCGAATCCGGTGCCGATGTGGCCCAACGGCGCGTCGCGCTGGACGTTCGTCCTCTACAATCCGCTCAACTTCAGTTTCGATCTCGGCTATCGCTACTGCCGCAACTTCGAGTGCGGCGTGGCCGACGACGCGACGACGGCGGGCGCGAACCCGACGCTCAAGAAATTTCTGCCGGCGGTTTTGACGGAGACTCAACAGGATACGGTGACGGCGTGGCAATGGTGGAGCGCCGCGCCTGCGGCCCTGCCCGCTGCTCTGCCGACGAACGTCGCCGCCCGGCCCGACTTCCGCGCCGGGTTCGAACTCGGCGACGATTGGCACGCCCATTGGCCTCCGCGCCTCGATCAGACCTTTGCCGAAGCGAGCGCGTCCGGCGCGAACTTCGTCACCGTTCCCTCCCCGTGGTCGGTTGACCCCGCCATCCCGCGCATTGACTTCGACTTCAACGCCAGCCCGCTTCCGTCAGACCTCGCGGGGATTGTCGAGAAGGCGCACGCGCGCAAATTGAAAGTGGCCCTCCGGCCCAACACCTGCCGCTCGCCCAAACCCGATTGCGCCTACTGGTCGCAAGTCGTGTTCAGCACAGACTGGTGGGGGCCGTGGTTCGACGCCTATCGCAATTATCTTTTGTATCACGCCGACCTCGCCGAGCGCGCCGGTGCGGAGATGATATACGTCGGCGACTATTCTCTGCACCCGATGCTCCCCGGCGCGCCCGAAGCGCCGCCCGACGCCGAGGCCCGCTGGCGCGCGCTCGTCGCCGAAGTGAGACAGCACTACCACGGCCAACTCGCCTTCACCGTCCTCCTGCAAAATCCGCAGACCGTTCGCGGGATGCCGCTCTTCGGCGACGCGCTGGATTACATCGAGGTGCGCTGGGAAGCGCCGGTCGCCCCGAGCTCGCAGGCGGGCATCGCCGACATGCAGGCCGCCGCCGGCCAGTTGATCGACACGCAGGTCTTTCAGGTGTTCACCCGCTTCAACAAGCCGCTCGGCCTTTCGCCGCGATACCTTTCGGTGAACGGCGCGGCGCTGCAATGCGTCGGGGCCGTCGGCCAGCCCTGCCGTCCCTTCGACGATTTCTCCCCCTCCGCGCCCGACGATGGATCGGTGGGGATCGATCTGAATCAGCAGGCCAGCATTTATCAGGCGCTGATGGGCGCGGTCAACGATCGGGCTTGGATTGGCGGCTTCAACGCCTGGGGCTACTACGCGCCCGTCGCCCTCCGCGACCGCTGGCTCTCCGTGCGCGGCAAGCCTTCAGAAGCGGTCATTGCGGCGTGGTATCACAAGTGGACAGGGAGGTAGCGGATAGCAGATAGCAGGTGGCAGATAGCGGATAGCAGGTGGCAGATGGCAAAGAGCAGTTCGTGGATCGATGCGCCATCGGCTATCAGCCATCAGCCATCGGCCATGTGCCATCAGCCATATGCGATAAGCCATCCGCCATCCGCCATGACACGAATCATCGCCATCGCCAATCAAAAGGGTGGAGTAGGCAAGACCACTACTGCCGTCAACCTCGGCGCGGCGCTCGTCGAGCGCGGCCGATCGGTTCTGCTGATCGACCTCGACCCGCAGGCCTCGCTCACCCTCGCGCTCGGCCTCACCGCCGACGATCTGCCGGCGACGATCTACACCGCCATGCTCACCACCGCGCAGGGCCAAGACGGCCACCCCGGCGATCTCGTGCAGACGACCGCCGCCGGCCTCGACCTCCTCCCGGCGAACATCGAGCTCTCGCAAGCCGA
>JACQED010000613.1 GCA_016200785.1 Chloroflexota bacterium | reverse complement strand
GCCCGCGCCGACCGAAGCACGGATGTCGCGGATCGGCAGGCGGAAGCCCGTCGGCGCGCCTTTGACCTCAGGCCTGTCGGTGAATGAGAGATGCGTCTTCGCCATGCAGATCGGGAGTTTGTCGAAGCCGAGCCGCGCGTAGAGCGCGACTTTGGCTTCGGCCTCCGGCGAGTAATCCACGCCCGCCGCGCCGTAGAACTTCGCGATCGTATCGATCTTCTCCTTGATGCCGGCTTCGAGCGGATAGAGGAACTTGAAATCCTTCGGCTTATTCGCCGCCGCGATGACCGCTTCGGCCAGTTCGACCGCACCCTGGCCGCCCTGTCTCCAGTGCGTGCACTTGTACGCGCCCTCGGCCCCGGCCTCAACCGCGTTTTTCTGGATCAGTTTGATCTCCGAGTCCGTGTCGTACCTGAACGAGTTGACCGCGACCACGACCGGCACGCCGAACTTCTTGATGTTCTGAATATGTCTGACCATATTGCCCATGCCCGCTTCGAGCAGAGGCAGGTTCTCCTCGGTGTAAGCTTTGTCGAGCGGGCGACCGGCGACGACTTTCGGCCCACCACCGTGCATCTTGAGCGCGCGCACCGTCGCCACCAGCACCACCACGTCGGGCGTGAGGCCGGAGTAGCGGCACTTGATGTCCATGAATTTTTCCATGCCGATGTCCGCGCCGAAGCCGGACTCGGTCACGACGAAGCCTTCCGGCCCGACGAGCTTGAGCGCGATCTGATCGGCGACGATCGACGAGTTGCCGTGGGCGATATTGGCGAACGGCCCGGCGTGGACGAACGCCGGTGTGCCTTCGAGCGTCTGCATCAAGTTCGGCATGATCGCGTCCTTCATCAGAACGGTCAACGCGCCGGCCACGCCGAGGTCGTCGGCGGTCAGCGCCTCGCCGCGCGTGTTCGTGCCGAAGACCATCCGACCGAGTTGCGCGCGCATGTCTTCGAGACTCGTCGTCAGCGCGAGGATCGCCATGATCTCACTCGCCACCGTGATGTCGAAGCCGGTGAGGCGCTCGTTGCCCTTCTCCTCGTCGCCCAGCCCGACCTGAATGCGGCGCAGAAGGCGGTCGTTGATGTCCATCACGCGTTGCCACGTGAGACTCTTCGGATCGATGTCCAGCCGGAACAGCCGGCGCTTGTCCTCGGGCGACAAATTCGCTAATGCCTCACCCTTGATCCCCAATCTCTCCGCCCGCTTCTTCTGCGACGGGATCAACTTGCCATCCGGGCACAGCGCCTTGGCCAATTTTTCGTCGTCGGCGACGGCGCGCTCGTGGAGCATTCGCGCGTCGATCGCGGCGGCCATAAGATTGTTCGCGGCAGTGATGGCGTGGATGTCGCCGGTGAGGTGGAGATTGAAATCCTCCATCGGGATGATCTGGCTATAGCCGCCGCCGGCCGCGCCGCCCTTAATGCCAAAGGTCGGCCCCTGCGACGGTTGGCGGATGCAGGTAAAGACGTTCCGGCCGAGATGCGCGCCGAGGGCTTGCGAGAGTCCCACCGTCGTCGTCGTCTTGCCCTCGCCCAGCGGCGTGGGGGTGATCGCGGTCACGTCAATGTATTTGCCGTTCTTGCGCCGCTTCGCGGCCAGACGATCGCGCACGTCGAGATGCACTTTAGCTTTATACGGCCCGAATAATTCCAACTCGTCCGGCCTCAGCCCGACCTCTTCGGCGATCTGTAGGATGGGCTTGAGTTTGCCTGCCTGCGCGATCTCGATGTCGCTCGGCACGGGCATCAGGCGTTTGAGTTTTGTCGGCTTGAACTTCGGGGCGGGGGGCTTGCGGTTGTTCGACGAAGCGCGCTGGCGCGCTGTGGCTTTCGTCTTCACAGACTTCTTGCTTGGCATGGCTTGTTTGATTCTCCTTGGCGAAATGTATTTGGGGGCTTCGAGTCCGGGCGGAAAAATCCAGCCACGAATCGCTTCGCGCGAATTACACGAAAGAGGATCAATTCGTGACATTCGTGTAATTCGTGACAAAGATTCTCGTTCGCTCCGGTACAGCCTGAACTTGTCGAGAGGGGTCAATTATCCGGGCAAAGCCCCGGTTCGGCAAGGGAAATGCCTATTCAATTCCCCGTTCCCTTGAGCGGCCCCGCCCACTCGCCGGGGAAGAGTTCGAGAGCGCGCGCCGCCACACGCGCGATCTGCGGATCGCGATCGAACTGCCGGCCTTTGAGCGCGTTCTGTGCGTCGGCCGTGTGCCACTCGACGAGGCGCGTGAGCGCAGCCATCCGCGAACGGTCGTTGTTCCCCTCCTCATCGCCGTTCACGAAGCCGGTGCGCGGATGTTCCAGCACTTCGATGAAGACAGGCACGACAGCCGGGTGGTTGAAGCGCGTGAGGCGCAGAACCGATTCGTGGGCGGCGTCGAGGTCGGCCATGCGCGTTGCGCGGAAGCGGTGCAGTTGAATCGCCGCCAGCGCCGCCATTTCACGCGCCATCGGATCGGGATCGTTCAGCGCGGCTTCGATCTCGGCGATGGCCGCCTCGTCCTGCGCCATGCCGGGACGATTGGCGAACTCCACCGCCGCTCGCTGTCGCGGCGCCGGTTCGGCGCTGCGCAGATCGTGCTCCGCCCGGGCGCGTTGGATCAGCCGCCCGGCAGGAGTGATCGGTTTAGTCATCGCCCCACCCGGCGTCAAGGCGGCCATCCCCGCGTCCGGCGCGTCGATGTAGTTCAGCGCGCGCTCGACGTCCGGCTGCAATGTCTCGTCTACGGCGTCGAGCAGGGAGCGCAGGTAGGCGCGCAGGGCTTGTTCACTGCGCTGTTGGGTGATGGCAAAGGCGCGCTCGCGCCACATGTTGATCTCATTCGCGACCTCCGCCTGTCGCGAGCGAAGAGTTTCCTGCTCGGCGGTGAGCGCCGGGCGTTCGTCGTCATAGACTCGCGGCAGTTCGCGCTCGATCTCCGCCAGCCGGGCGCTGATGGCGATGAAAGAGTGTTGAATGCTGTCGGCTTTGCGGTTGAGCGCGTCTTGTAGTTGACGAAGTCCTGAACTGATCACAATTATCTCTCTATCCCCCATACAGGCTCTTCACCGTCCCGTACACCCAACTCATTTCTTTCTTTGGATAGTGTTGGGACAGGTAGCGCATCATGTTCGGCAAGTCGCGCGGGTCGAGGCCCGAAGCATCCACCAAACCGCGCAACCAGGCTTGCTTCTGCAATTCCAGCGTGAACTCATTCCAGACTTTGCGGATCAGATCGGCCTCGCCCTCGATCTCCGGCGGCTGGAAATCGGCCTCCAGTTCGGTCATCGCGTCTTCGGCTTTGCCCGCGTCAAAGTCGTAGCCGTTCTCCAGCATCTTGTACAGCACTTGCCGCACGATCTCTTTGCTGATGTGCCGGCCGACCGCCCAATGGATTTCTTCAATCGAGGGCGGCTTGCATTTGTAATACGTCGCCGTCTCCGTCGTCGAAATCACTAGAACCGCGCCTTCGTCCACGAACACGCCTTCGCCTGCGCTTTTGTTCCGCTCCTCCATCTTCTCCTGCCAGCGCCGATACGCTTCCGCCAATCCCGTCGAGTCGGGCCGGGCGACCTCGATTGATTCCACGAGGTTGAACCCGAAGCGTCCGGCCATATCGGCCAGCAAACGATGGCTGACGATTTTCTTGTGACGAATGGCGGTGTGCAGAGTGATGGCCAGCGGTGTTTCGTACTTGATCAGGTGCGGGTTGCGATAGCCCCACAACTCGAAGGCCAGCACCACGCCCTGTTCGCGCACCGCTCGCTCGACGCCCGATTTATCGGGCAGTGCTTCGGCCAGCAATTTGTTCCAATCACCCCACCGGCTCGGCGTCAGCACGGGTTGAAGCCGCGTGCGCGGGACGACTTCGAGGACGTTGCCCTCGGCGTCGGTCAACGGCCACCAGATGATCGCCGTCCCGTCGAGTTTGATCGTGAAGCGGGCGTCGGTCACGTTTTGCGGCACGGGGATGACGAGTTGCATCTGCCCGTGCCGATCCTGTTGGTACGGATAGTGAATCTTCGGCATGGCGTAAATGAACTCCAGCCGTTCTTTGCCGCCGACTGAAGTCATCGCCAGCATCCCCAATTTCTCGCTCTCCTGACGGCAGACGTAGCCCGTGAAGGCGACGCCACCCGGCGAGGTGGCGTCGAACGGCTGCCAGTATTTCGGGGGAACGGTGGTGATGGAGGTAATCTGGTCGAGCATGTCCGAGTTCACCACCCTCCCGCATATTCCAGCGAAAGCGGCGCAACGTCGCGGGCCAGCCACTGCCAGTGCAATTCGTTCAACTGGCGAATGTGAAGATGGTCGTGCGCCACCCACGCCGCCAGCACTTCGCCTGCTTTCATTGAACCGGCTTGCGGGTGAGTGTGAGTCGAGTTCCAATCCGGGTTCTTGAGTTCCGCCAGCCAT
>JACQED010000096.1 GCA_016200785.1 Chloroflexota bacterium | reverse complement strand
TTCAGGATCACCGTCGCCGTTTCACGATAGACGCCAATCATATCACCTAAATCCTGGTGCGCCAGCCCGCGCACTTCGCCGGCTTCGCCGCGGGTGAGCCGCAATAAGAGCGCCGCCATTCTCGCGCTGGCGCTCTGGCGCAGCAGCGATTCGGCGGACGATTCGGCGTGCCGGATGCGCTCGGCCAGTCCCTGCGTAACGCGCAGGCTGAGCGCGGGACAATCGAGCATCAAGCAGCGGAATTCGGCGGCCGGGACAGCCAGCAACCGCGTGTCGGCGGCGGCTTCGGCAAACGTGGTATGCTGCGGCCCGCCGTACAGGGCCGCTTCGCCGATCAACCCGCCCGCGCCGACGAAGGCGGTGACCAGTTTGCGCCCCTCGACCGTGAGCACATACAACCGCACGCGGCCTTCTTCGACAAGCCACACGGTGCGGCCCTCATCGCCCGAGGCGTAGATCAATTCGCCCCGGCGCTTGAGCACCGGCTTGCCGATTTGCTTGAGCCTGATCCGCAGGGCGGGGTCTAAGTTGTCGAGGAACGAGTCGGAGTTCATGATTATGGCTGGAGGTTGGGGATTGGGAATCGGTAATTGGTAATTAGAGATTGGAGATTGTGCCGGGAGTGTAACCGTTATTCCTTAACTGCGGCTTAGGAAAATATTGCGAAAGTCTTAAGAGCCTTGTAATAAAATCCGGCTACAATGTAGTCTGACGGCGGCGGATTACGTTACACTCCATGAGCCAGCCGACTACTGACGACTGATGAGCGGCGACCTGATTCTAGTGGTGGACGATGAACCCAGCGTGACCGAAGTGGTGAGCCTGTACCTCGCCCGCGAAGGATTCCGCGTGGCGACGGCGAGCGACGGCCCGGCCGCATTGGAGGCGGTTGCGCGCCAGCGCCCGGCGCTGATCGTGCTCGACCTGATGCTTCCGGGCGTGGACGGACTCGAGATCACGCGCCGCCTGCGGGCCGACGGCAATCTGCCAATCATCCTGCTCACCGCGCGCAGCCTGGAGACCGATAGAATTCTCGGCCTGGAACTCGGCGCGGACGACTACGTGGTGAAGCCTTTCAGCCCGCAGGAACTTGTCGCGCGGGTGAAGGCGGTGCTGCGCCGGGCGGCGCCTCAGCCGGGCGAGGCCGAGCGGCCCGTGGTCTTCGGCGATCTGCATATCGATCCTGTCACTCGAACCGTCGTCGCCGCCGCCCGCTCCCGCGAATTGACCGCCAAAGAATTCGACTTGCTGTTGTTCCTCGCCCGCCACCCGCGCCAGGTGTTCACCCGCACGCAACTCCTTGAAAACGTTTGGGGCTTTAGCGAATTTGTGGACGCCTCGACCGTGACGGTTCACATCCGGCGTTTGCGAGAAAAAATCGAGGCCGACCCCGCCCATCCGCAAATGTTGCAAACGGTGTGGGGAGTCGGCTACAAGTTCGAGCCGCCGGTTTAGCGGATGGCTTATCGCGTATGGCTCATCGCTCCTCAAAGACCCAATTGATCGTCCCGCAACCCGCGCGCCGCCCTCGAACCCTTTCGATTTTCATCGCCGGTTTCATTGCCGCACTGGTCGCCGGGCTGGCCGTGACGCTGTGGCTCATGCGGCCCGCCTCCGGCGAATTGGCCGCGCTGTTCACCCCTCTTGGCCTGACGGCTGCGGCCTCCCTCGGGGTGGGCTACCTCTTATACCGCCTCGGCCGCTTCCGCTCAGCGCGCCTGCACTGGACTCTGCTGGCCGGCTACGGCTTCAGCACGCTGGTCACGCTGGCCCACGTCTGGATCATGGCGCGGTGGATGTTCTTGAGCGAGCACGACTTCGCGCTGGTTACAGTGCTGTTGTTGTTCGCGGCGATCATCGCCACCACCTTCGGCTACTTCGCTTCGGCGGCGCTGTCGCTGGGCGTGCGCGAGTTGATGCACAGCGCGCAGGCCCTCGCCGGCGGCAACCTCGCCGCGCGCGCCCCGGTTTCGGGCCGCGACGAACTCGCGCAGTTGGCGCAGACTTTCAACGACATGGCCGCCCGGCTGGAGGCGGCGGCGAAAAAACAAAAAGAGGTCGAGACGCTGCGCCGCGATCTGATCGCCTGGACGTCGCACGATCTCCGCACGCCGTTGACTTCGATCCGCGCAATGGTCGAGGCGTTGGCCGACGGCGTGGTGAGCGACCCGGCGGTGACGGCCCGCTACCTCCGCACCATCCGCGCCGATGTGCAGAGCCTCAACACGTTGATTGACGACCTCTTCGAACTGGCGCAACTCGACGCCGGCGGCCTGACCCTCGAAGTGGCGAGCCACTCGCTGTCGGATCTGATCTCGGACTCGCTGGAAAGTTTTCGCGCGCTGGCCGACGGGCGTGGCGTGCGCCTCACCGGGCAGGTGGCCGATCAGATTGACCCAGTGCCGATGAACGCGCAAAAGATCGGGCGCGTGCTGGCGAATCTTCTCGGCAACGCCCTGCGGCATACGGCCCCCGGCGGCGAGGTCACAGTCAAGGCATATCGGGCGAAGGGAGATGTCTGTGTCGAGGTGCGCGACACGGGCGAGGGCATTCCGCCGGAGGATTTGGAGAGAGTCTTCGAGCGCTTCTATCGCGGCGACGCGGCCCGGTCGCGCTCGCGCGAGTCGTCCGGCGCCGGGCTGGGGCTGGCGATTGCGAAAGGCATCGTCGAGGCGCACGGCGGGCGCATCTGGGCGCAGAATGCGGAGGGAGGCGGGGCGAGGTTTGTCTTTGTCCTGCGTCCCGCGGGTGATATAATCGGGGGTGAGAAGGGAACGGCACGATGATCCGCCCGTCCACTGCCGAGATCGCGGAACAACTCGCTCACGCCCCGCGCGCCGAGCCCATTCGCCTGCCGGGGCCGGGTCGCCCGTGGACGATTGCCGAACTCGAAGCGCTGTCCGGCGACGACTATCGCTACGAATTGGTGCGAGGTGACCTGATGATAGCCAGTCCTGCGAGTCCGATTCAAGGGCGGTATGCGGTTCGGCTGATCCACGCGTTGGTGGACTTTGTGGATGAGCACGATCTGGGCGAAGTCTACACCGCCGAACCCGGCTTCATCCTCAAGCCAGAACCGGAGGCCATCGTCCGTGCGCCGGATGTGGCGTTCGTGAGAAAGGATCGCATTCCCCCGCCCGACGAGCAAACTGGCTTCTGGCCGGTCGCGCCTGACCTGGCCGTCGAAATCGTCTCGCCCTCCGACCGGGCCGACGAGATCGAGGCCAAAGTCCGGGATTATCTGACCTTCGGCGTTCGACTTGCCTGGGTCGTCTATCCGTCCAAGCAGGTCATCGTCGAGCATCGTTCCCTCGCCGAAGCCTGTCACTTGGGACTTGACGACGAATTGGCCGGCGGCGAGGTCTTGCCCGGCTTTACCCATCCTCTCCGGCAACTGTTTCGGTAGCCGACAAATACTCGACCACCATCCTCAACACAGCCTCCGCCGACAGCGCTTTATTGCCCTCACGATCTGAATCCCAGACAAACTTGGTCGCCCTGTCGACGCTTCGGCCACTGAGGGCGATCCACGTCAGGCCGACCGACTTGCCCGGCATTCCGCCGCCCGGCCCGGCGATGCCGGTCACTGCCACGCCGATGTCCGCGCCGAGCACGCGGCGCACGCCACGCGCCATCTCGCGCGCCGTCGCCTCGCTCACCGCGCCATGATCGTACAGCGTATTGTGTTGAACGCCGAGCAGGTCTTCTTTGGCGTCATAGGCATACGCGACGACGCCGCCGAGGAAATAGGTGGAACTGCCCGGCACGTTCGTGAGGCGGTGACAGATCAGCCCGCCCGTGCAAGATTCGGCGACGGCGATTGTGAGTTTGCGCTCGGTGAGGAGTTGGCCGAGGAGGAATTCGAGGGGTTGAGTGGAGGGCATTTTTCAGACCTGACGAAGATTCTTTACCACGAAGCCACGAGGGCACGAAGGAAAACGATCTTGTTGCCCTTTGTGTCTTGGTGTCTTTGTGGTGACCCCGTTTGCAATGTCCATTCATTATGACATCAGAGCAGTCTGCCCTGCTCTCGCGATACCTCGGCGCTAATGCTATCCCACGGCAATGGCTCGATCTTGCCTCTTGCCGCCACACGCCGGTGCAGTTCGCGGCAAATCTGCGGCGACATCGTTTCGTCGGGGCAGTGGCAGAAGGTATATACATCTACGCCGATGCTCAACCAACCTGCAATTCGCTCGGCCCACTCGTCGAGTAATGGTGCGTTTGCTTCGACGTTCGGATGCCCGATGTAGCGCACCATCGCGAAAGAGGCGGTGAGGGCCGGGAGGAGCGGCACGTCCGGCTTGCGCTCCTGCGCCTGTTTCAGCCGAACGTAAACACTATCCTGCCCGATCTCGGCTTCCGGCATGTCGCGGATCGGGCGCGTGTCAATCAACACGCGGGCCGCGTCGTGTTCGCGCAAGAGCGCGTTGAGCGAGTCGTGGTGCGGCGGCTTGAACCAATCTGGGTGGCGTACTTCGACGGCCAACTTCATGTCGCGCGGCCACGCGGTCAAAAAATCCGCGCAGATCGTCAGTCAACGCCGGGGAGTAGCGCGGCGGCAGTTGCATAAACAACGGGCCGAGTCGCGCGCCGAGTCCGCGCATCGTTTCGACAAATCGGCGCGCATCGTCGAGATGCGGCATCAGCCGCCCGGCGTGACTCACCGTGCGGGGAATCTTGGGGCAGAAGCGAAACCCTTCGGGCGTCTCGTCCTTCCAGCGTCTGATAGTCTCCGGCGAGGGGACGGCGTAGAAAGTCGTGTTGCCCTCGACGGCGGTGAGCCTTCGGGCGTACTCGCGCAGAAAGTTGGCGGACTTCGTTCCTTTCGGAAAGAAGTTGCCGACCCAGCCTTTGTGCGCCCAGATGGGGCAGCCGAGGTACAAGCTCACGATGGGGACGCCACTACGCGAAACCCCCAACCCCCGCCCCTGAGGTCCGGGACATCGCTGAGGCGGACCGCACAGCGGGCGAGGCGGCGGTTGTTGAAGAAGGAACCGCCTCGCAGTACGCGGCGAAGGCCATCCTCTGGCCCTTGAGGATCTTTTACCACGGGACCGCTGCGACGCTCATATTCCTTCTCATCATACCAGTCAGCGCACCACTCCCACACATTTCCGCTCATATCGGCGGCACCGTAGGGGCTGTCGCCCGCAGGCGAATGTTGGGCTACCGGGGTAGTGTCGCCTGGCCCACCTTCACTCGTGTTAAGTTTCGTCTCATCCCACCGATTTCCCCATGGATAAATCCGACCGTCCGCTCCCCGGGCCGCTTTCTCCCACTCAGCTTCGGTCGGCAGTCGGAAGGATTTGCCGGTCTTCTCGCTCAACCATTGGCAGAAGGCGGCCGCATTGTTCCATGACACGTGGACCACAGGATAGTTTTCTTTGCCGGGAGCCACGTTCGCCTGGGAGTTCGATGCCCGTGCGAAAGCCGCGTACTGCGCGTTCGTCACCGGGTATTTCCCAATATAGAATTCGGAGACATAGACGCGCTGTTGGGGTTGTTCGTCGTTCCCGGCTTCCAGGTCTTTCGCCGGGTCACTGCCCATCAAGAATTCTCCGGCAGGGACGCCGATGAGTTCCAAGTTGATAGGTAACTCGAGCGTGAGAACGTCGGGCTGGAGCCGGGCTTCGGCGGCCACCGCCTGCGGTTGCATCAACCCTTCCAGCAACTCATTGGCCTGTCGGCGCACGCTCAGGCTATCGTCGCCTGCACCAATCTCTTCCAGTTTCGTGCGGGCGAGTTCGGCCATCGTTGCATCTTGCTCACTCGCCAAGCGGGCCAGAGTCGGCAGAACAGCCCGACGCACCTCGGGTATGGTGCTGGCGAGGGCGGCGGCAACGTCTGCCGATAGTCGCGCCTCAGCTGCTTCGCGGAAGATCACGTCGCCGCCCTCGTCCCCTAAGAGCGGGCCGTATTGCGGTGTCTGCCGCGAATAGGTGTGCAGGCCCACCTGCTCTTCGAGATAAACCCCCAATCGCCGCCCGCTCAAAAAACCCCGCTCCCCGGCAGCCGCGCCGCTCAGGCCGTCAAGCAGCAGCCCGGTGAAGATCGAGTGTCCCGCCGGCCCGAAGCGATCGGCGACGACTTGATCCGCCTTGCCGGCGGCGATCACTTGCAGTGATCGGCGGGTGAGCAAGTCGGCTGCCATCCGCTCGGCCGGCGCTGCCCGCGTTCCCAGCGCCAGGCCGCCAAAGCAGGCGTCCAGAACGTAGAGAACATGCTTGGCCGGGATCAAGTCTGCCTGCTCGGTGAGGTCCTCCATTTTGAGCGCAGTCGTCCAATCGCCGCCGGCCGTATCGTGCGCGGCCAAGTAGCCGACATCCGCGCCCCTCACCGTCGCCCGCGTCAAGCCGTGCCCGGCAAAGTAGACCAACACCCGGGCATCCGGCTCGGCCTGGGTGAGTTTTTCGAGGGCCGATAGGATGGTTTGCTTGGTCGCGCCCGCGTCCAGCAGGCGTACCACGCTGAAGCCGAAAGTTGATTCGAGCAGATCGCCAACCGCGTTCGCGCCCAACACTGCCGTGTGAAGTGGCGGCGCGCCGAGGAGGGGATAATCGTCAATGCCGATGATCAGCGCAAGAGATTGGGTGTAGAGAGGGCGGTAGGGGGGCATGAGATTCAACTGGTCGCGGAAACACAAAACTCCAGCAGCTCTTTCTTTGAGTTCCGTTTCCTCAACGTCGCTATCCGCACGTCGCCGAATCCGGTCTGCTTCATCAGGCTGGCATAGATCCGCTCGACTGGCACAAGCGTGTCGTAGAACTTCGAGTTGCCGACGATGTAAAAGGCACGCGCGCCGGGGGCGAGGACGGTTTTCAGGCTTTGCAGGTGGCAGGCGATGTCGGCGAAATATTTATGAACGTAGCGGGCGAGGATCGGGCTGACCTCAGCGATATGATCGATCATCTCGCCAAAGCCGTCGTGTTCGATAGTCGCGCCATTCGACTCCCACTGTTGTAATCGGCTGGTCGCAATCCCCCACGTCCCGCCGATGGCCTTCCAGTCCATCTCGCCCGCCTCGCGCCCATCGGCCAGATAGCCGAGCCAGTACATGTACGGGCGCAATTCGCGGATGTAACTCATGCGGTTGGGATAGGGCGGCGAGGTGATCACGGTGTCATACGGGCCCGTGACAGCGGCGCGCACTTCGCGCGCGTCGCCCCGAT
>JACQED010000607.1 GCA_016200785.1 Chloroflexota bacterium | reverse complement strand
TGGAAGAAATCGCGGCCGCGGCGCAACAGATGAGCGCCTCGTCGAACGAGTTGGTGAGCGCGATGGACAGCGTGAGCGCGGTGGTGGAAGAGAACACGGCGGCGACGGAAGAGATGGCCGCCGGTTCCACCGAGGTGACGCAGGCCATCGAGAATATCGCCAGCGTGAGCGAAGAGAACAGCGCGGCGGTGGAGGAAGTGAGCGCGGCGGCGGAAGAGATGAGCGCGCAGGTGGAGGAAGTGGCGGCCAGCGCCCAATCACTCAGCGACATGGCGCAGGCGCTGCAGGGGCTGGTGAAGCAGTTCAAGCTGGACGACGGAGGACGGACGACAGACGACCGCCGACCGCCGACAGACGACCGCCATCCGCTGACCGCTGTCCGCCGTCCGCCGTCTGCGGTCGTGGCGGGCAACGGCCGCCAGTACGAAGACCTGCCGGTAGCGGCAGATGGCAGATAGCAGATGGCAGATGGCAGATGGCAGATGGCAACGACTATCAGCCATACGCCATCAGCCATACGCCATACGCCATCAGCGACAGGAGCGCACCCATGGAACAACAACTGGTCGTTTTTGACCTGGCGAACGAACACTACGGCGTGGATATCGCCGCCGTGGAAGGCATCATCAAGATGCAGGCCATCACCGTCGTGCCGCGCGCGCCCGAGTTCGTGGAGGGCGTGACGAACCTGCGCGGCAAGGTCCTGCCGGTGATTGATTTGAGAAAACGCTTCGGCCTGCCCAACGGCGAGGCCACCAAAGACACCCGCATCGTCGTCGTGGAAATGAATGGGACGACGGTGGGGATCGTCGTGGATGGGGTCAGCGAAGTTCTGCGCGTCAGCCCCGAGGCCATCGAGCCGCCGTCGCCCATCGTGACCACGGTCGACTCGGCCTTCCTCAAGGGCATCGCCAAAGTGGCCGAACGGCTGGTGATCCTGCTGGACTTGGGCCGGGTGCTCACTGTGCAGGAGCAGGCCAACTTGCACGGCCTACCGGCCAGCCTGCCCATGGCGGCCTGAGAATCCTCGTAGTGGCGGCTTTAGCCGTCCAAGAACGGCTGAAGCCGTTGCTACCAGCCTTACCTTGCCCCGGCCATGCGGCCGGGGCATTTCTTTACGCCGTTTTTATGGAATTGCGCTCTGCCCCCGGGTAATATACGCATGCGTCTCAACCCGCCATGGAAATCCTGCGCACCCGGATCGGCCGCCAACTCCTGCTCGCTTTCCTCCTCACCCTGCTTGTTTGCGGGCTGGCCGTGGCCTGGGTCACCCTGCAACAGGCCTCGGCCAAGATCCGTGAACAGAGCCACGCCCGGCTGTTGGCGGCGGCGGACGGCGCAGAGGCCCACGTTCTCGAATTCCTGGCGTATCTCAAGAGTCGCTCGCTCGACTTCAGCACCGATGGCTTCATCCGGGATAGCATGGATGCGCTGGCCGGCGATGGGCGGGCCGCTGCCCGGGCTTGCGGCGAGTGCCAGCGAACCATTGCCGCTGCCCTGAACACACATTTGGCCGACAAAGCCTCCGTCTTCCCCGAAGCGGTCGAAACCTTTGTGCTCGACCCAGCGGGGCGCGTGGCTGCCTCCTCTGACCCTTCTCGGGTGGGCCACGACTACTCGACAGCCGACTATTTTCTGCAAGGCCGGCAGACCGTCTTCGTCAGCGACATCTTTCGTGACGACGTCACCGGCCAGGCTACCTGGGTGGTATCCGCTCCTCTGACTTCCCGCACCTCAGGCGCGCTCGTGGGCATGATCGCCAACCGGATCGATCCGCAGACGCTCAGCAGTCTCATTGCCGGCCGTCGGGCTCTGGCCATGGGCGACTCGACTCAATTTGTGCGCCCCGGCCAGACCGGCGAGACCTACATCGTCAACCGAGACAGGTTGATGATCACCGAGTCGCGCTTCCTCGACGACGCGGTCTTGCGTGTGACCGTGAACACCGAGCCTGTGCGCCGAACAGTTGAGCAGGGCGAAGGGATGACCGGCGAGTACGCCGGCTACCGCGGCGTGCCGGTCAGCGGGGCTTCGGTGCTCATTGACGAGATGGGCTGGGTCATTATCTCCGAGATTGACTTGAGCGAAGCGGCGCTCCCGGCGGAGGCCTTGCAGCGAGAGGTGTGGAAGAACTTGATCGGCCTCGGCGTCGGCTTTGGCCTGATCGTCTTGTTGATGACGGGTGTGCTCGCCCGGCGCATCGTCCGGCCGATGCGGCGGATGACCGCGGCCAACCTCGCGGCGGGGCGCGGCGGGGCGCTGGGCGGCCTGATCCCCGAAGCCGAGATGCCCGACGACGAGTTCGGCGAAGTGATCCGCACGCGCAACGCGATGCTGGCGCACCTGGCCGAAGCCGACCTGGTCTTCGAGAGCATGCTCGACGCGGTCGTGGTCGCCAACCCGGACGGCACCGTGCGCATGATGAACCACGCCGCGCTCGAATTGCTGGGCTGCACCGCGGCCGAGGTCGCCGGTCAGCCGATTGGCACGTTCTTTGCAGAAGAAGAAGAAGAAGAAGAAGACACCTTCTTCCGGGGCACCGGGCTGGCGCGGCTGGTGCGCGAGGGCGCGGCGCGCGAGGTCGAGACGACGCTGATCACGCGGACCGGCGAACGCGTGCCGGTCGTCTTCAACGGCTCGGTGGTGCGCGGCGCCGATGGCGCCGTGTTGGCCGTCGTCGGCGTGGCGCGCGACATGCGCCCGACGCGCCGCCTGATCCGCGAGGCGCAGGCGCGGGCCGAGGAGGCGCACACGCCCGAGACCATCGCCGAAGCGCTCAACCGCGCGGCCGGACTGGAAGAGGCGCTGGATCGCAGCCTGGCCGCGATCATGGACACGACTGGCTCCGAGTCCGGTTGGATCGTCCTGCTCGACAAATCGGGCAAGAGCCAGTTGGCGGCGGCGCGCAACCTGCCCCCCGCGCTCGAAGCCAACGACCGCGCGGCCATGCGCTGGTACGGCTGCACCTGCCAATTTCAGTTGGTTGCCGGAAATCTCACGAAAGCGGGGAATATCCTGAAATGCGAGCGTCTCGCGCTGGCGCAGGGCGACAAGCGCGGCTTGCGCTATCATGCCGCCGTGCCCATCCGTGTCGAGGGCCGGACGCTGGGCAACTTGAATGTCACCACGCCCGCCGACCGCGTGTTCACGGAGAGCGAATTGAATCTGCTCACCGCCGTCGGCGACCAGATCGGCGTGGCGGTCGAGCGGGCGCGGTTGTTCACCGAGGCGCAGCGCAACCTGCAGCGGCTGGAGGCCCTGTATGCCGTGGGCCGGGCAATTGCTTCGCTGTCACAATTGAGCGAGGTGTGCCAGTCAATTGTGCGCGAAGTGTCCGTGACGCTGGGCTATGGCGCGGCGGCGGTGTTGCTGCTCGACCGGGAGCGAGAGGAACTCTTCGAGATCGCCTACCATGGACATGCTCTGCAGCGCCCCGACAGCCGGCTCAAATTGGGGGAGGGATTGTCCAGCCGGGCCGTCCTCACCGGCCAGGCGCACATCACGCCTGATGTCACCCTCGAGCCGGCCTACGTGCCGGGCGTGCCCGGCTGCCGCTCGGAGGCCGATATTCCGATCAAGTTGCGCGGTGAAGTCGTCGGCGTGTTGGCTGTCGAAGACGTCCGGGTCAATGCCTATTCGCCGGAGGATGTCGCGCAACTCACTGCCGTCGCCGATCAGGCCGCCGTCGCCATCGAGAATGCCCGGCTGTATGAACAGATGCGGGTGCAGCGCATCGAAGAACAGGCGGCCCTGCTGAAACTGTCGCAGGCGCTGCTCAGCGAGACCGGCGCCCAGGCGATGATGGACGTGGCGGTGCGCGCGGCCGCCGAGGCGCTCAAGGTTGAGTTCGCGGCCATTGTTCTGATTGACGCCGAAGCTCAGACTTACTCCGGCCGGGCCGGCGTGGGTTGGCCGCCAGAGGTCGCTCAGCAAGCCCAACGGCTCCCGCTCACGGCCAACACTGGCGTCGCTTACGCGATTCGCACCGGCGCGCCGGTTGTCATCCCCGACCAGTCGCGCGAGACGCGCTGTAAGACGCCGCCGTGGGTCACGCAGATGGGGGTCGTCTCTTCACTGCTCGTGCCGATGCTCGCGGACGGAGAAGCCATTGGCACATTGAGTGTCAGTAGCCGGACACGGCGCGACTGGACGGACGACGAAGTCCGCCTGCTCTCGCTCATCGCCAACGACACGGCGCAGGCGCTCGAGCGGGCGCGGCTGTTCGAGGCCGAGCGCGAGCAGCGTGAACTGGCTGAAGCGCTGCGCGAGGCGGTCACCGCCCTCAGCGCCAGCCTGGATTTCGATGCGCTGCTGGACGGCCTGCTGGAGAATCTCGCGAAGGTGGCGCCATTTGACTCGGGCAACGTCATGCTGCTCGACGCGCAAACGGGCCGCATCCGCGTCGCCCGCCAGCGCGGCTACGAGCAGTTCGGCGAACAGGTTGTTCGAGACGTTGCCGGCCTGTCGTTCGAGCTCGCCGCCACGCCCAATTTGCGCCGGATGGCCGAGACCGGCCGGCCGCTCGTCATCCCCGACACGGCCGCCGACCCCGGCTGGGTAAAAGTCGAGGCTTCGGCGCACGTTCGCTCCTGGGCCGGCGCGCCGCTCGTCGTGCGAGATCAGGTCGTCGCCTTCTTTTCGCTGGACAAGGTTGAGCCGGGCTTCTACCGGCCCGGGCACGGCGAGCGGCTGGCCGCGTTTGCCGCCCAGGCCGCGCTGGCGCTGCAGAACGCCCGTCTGTTCCAGGCCATCCACCGGCAACTTCAGGAACTAACCGCCCTGCACGCCGTCGCCGTCGTCGGGACAGAGGCCTTTGACGAAGATACGTTGATCGAACGGGCCACCGAGATTGTCGGCGCGACCTTCTATCCCACCAGTTTCGGCGTTCTATTGGCGGACGAGGCCACCGGCGAACTGCGCGTTCATCCCTCTTATCGGGACAGCCTCGACGAG
Organism: Chloroflexota bacterium; assembly: GCA_016200785.1. Lineage (GTDB taxonomy): Bacteria > Chloroflexota > Anaerolineae > Anaerolineales > JACQED01 > JACQED01. The sequence goes on along the minus strand of JACQED010000607.1, from coordinate 2,678 downwards.
ATGCAGATGAGAACCATCCCGGCCGGCTATGGAGTGGTGGGGCGGGCAGTGGCGACCGGCCAGCCGCAGCGAGTGCCGGATGTCAGCCGCGAGCCGACCTACCTGGAAGCCGCGCGGCACACTCGCTCCGAGTTATGTGTCCCGCTCAAGGCCGGCGAGCGCGTGCTGGGAGCGATCAACGCCGAGAGCGCCCAATTCGACGCCTTCAGCCAGGCTGACGAGCGCCTGCTGACGACCATCGCCGGGCAGTTGGCGACGGCGATTGAAAAGGCGCGCTTGTTCGGGGCCACCGCCGCCCGCAGCGCGCAATTGCGCCGGTTGTACGAACTGGCGGCCCTGCTCACCGGCGATCCGCAGGAAGTGTTCGACCGGGTAGCGACCATCCTGGCCGAACAGTTCGCCACCGGCTGGGCCACTGTGGAGAGGCTGGCCGATGACCGGCTGAACATCCTCTCTATGTGGCACGACGGAAGGGTGATCCGGGGCGGCGACTATCCCCTGCGCGGCACCCCGTGCCAGAACGTCGCCGCCGAGCGCCGGCCCTGCCGGTTCGACCGGGCGGCCGATCTGTTCCCCGAGGATGCTTTTCTGCGCGACTTCGGCGTGCAGACCTATCTGGGCGTTCCCGTGCTGGACAGCGCGGGCCGGGTCATCGGCGTGCTCAATGTCATGGATGATCGGTGGCGAGTCTTTAGCGACGACGACGTGCAACTGCTCACCATCTTTGCCCAGCGCGTCGGCGCGGAGATGGAGCGTCAACGCGAACTGGAGGTCAAGCGCGCGGCGGCGGAGGCCCTGGCCCAACAGGCCGCCGAGATCGCCGCGCTCTACCGCGCCTCGTCCCAATTGCTGAACCCGACCGAGGAGATCTCCGTCGTGGCCGGGCAGATCGCGCGAGCCGTGACAGGGGAGTTTGCCTTCACCCACTGTAACGTGGCCTTGAAGGAGCGATCCGCGGATGAATTGAGAGTGGTTGCCTCTGTCGGCGATCTGCCCTCCATGATCAACAGCCTGCCGGTGGACGGCCCGGGCCTGATGGCAGCGGCGGCCCGCTCCGGCGAAATCGTCTTCGCCCCCGACGTCGCCGCCGACCCGCGCTATCTCGTCGGCAACCCTCATACTCGCTCAGAGATTGCCGTCCCGATGCACATCGGCAGCCGCCTCATCGGCGTTCTCGATTTGCAGAGTAGAGAGCCTGATGCTTTCGACGAGCGTGCCCGGCGCATCCTGACGGCTTTTGCCGAGAGCGCGGCGCTGGCGCTGGAGAACACCCAACTCCTGGAGAGCCTGGAGCGCGCCCGGCGGGTCGCCGAAGAAGCCAGCCAACTCAAGAGCGAGTTTCTAGCCAATACCTCGCACGAACTCCGTACGCCTTTGGCCGCCATCCTCGGCGCTTTGAGCGTCGTGCTCGACGGCCTGTGCGACTCGCCGGATGAGGAGCGCAAATTCATCCGCATGGCCGGCGAGTCGTCGCGCCATATGTTGGCCATCGTCAACGACCTGCTCGACATCGCCAGGATCGAAGCCGGCAGGATGGAAGTGCAGGCCGCGGCCTTCGACCTGGCGCCGCTGCTGGCCGAGGTTCAAGCCCTGTGCCGGGCGCAGGCGGAAGAAAAGGGCCTTCGCCTGGAAGTCCACCCGCTCCCGGCCCCGTTCGTCTGGGCCGACCCGGACAAGGTGCGGCAGATTCTGATCAACCTGGTGGCCAACGCGATCAAGTTCACCGAACGCGGCGGCGTCACCGTCCGGGCGTACTCGGACGGCGACGGCCAAATGCAGATTGTGGTCGAGGATACCGGCGTCGGCATCCCGTCCGACAAGCAGGCGAAACTGTTTCAGCCGTTCGTTCAAGTAGACGGCAGCATGACGCGCAAATACAGCGGCACGGGGCTGGGTCTCTCGATCTCGCGCCGATTGGCGGAGATGATGGGCGGCACGGTGACGCTGCACAGCGCCGGCGAAGGACAGGGGAGCACTTTGACCATCAGCCTCCCAGTAGCCAGTAGCCAGTAGTCAGTAGTCAGTAGTCAGTAGTCACTCGCCGCAGTCTGACGACTGACGACTGACGACTGATGACTGACGACTGACGACTGCCAGAGGCTTTACGCCGATTTTATGGACTTCGCCCTCCGCTCCGCATATCATGCGACGTGTGGCAATGACTGAATTCCCGGCCCTCGAGTCCTATACCGCGCGCCTGCTCGCCGTTTTGCAGGCGCTGGCTCGCCAGATCGGCCATGCTTCCGATCTGGCCGGGTTGCTCTCGTCGGCGGCCGACATGGCGCACCTCCAACTGGGCTACGAGAAGGTGGCCGTATACCTGGTTGACCCCGTCGGCGGCAACCTGGCCCTGTGCGCGCTGGCCGGCGCCGATCGTTCACAAATTCCGGCGGTTCGTTATCACTTGCCGATGGGGGAGAGCACGCCGGGCCAGGCGGCGCTGTGGGGCCGGCACAGCCGGGTGGACGATTTTGCCGTGAACCGCGAGGCAACGTCGGCGCTGGATCGGGCGACCGTTGCGGAATTGTCTGTCCCCATCCGCGACGCCGGCCGCGCCATCGGCGCGCTGACGGTCGCCTCCAGCTGCCCGGCCGCGTACGGCCCGCAAGACGAAGAGGGGTTGGCCCTGCTGGCCGATCAATTGGCCGCCCTGGTCCGCGCCGCCGAACTCTTTCGAC
>JACQED010000606.1 GCA_016200785.1 Chloroflexota bacterium | reverse complement strand
CGGCGGCGGGATCGGGCGTGTGGTGGAGGTACATGTTGGCGAACGCGCCGTCTAGCGCGCCGTCGGGCAAGGGCAGTCGGTCACCGGGGGCTTCACGCAGTTCGACGTTCGGAAAAGCGGCGAGGTTGCGGCGGGCGACGGCGAGCATCTCCGGGCTGGCGTCGAAGCCGTACACCTTCGCGGCTTTCGGCGCGAGGCCCATCGCCACGAAACCTGTGCCCGTGCCGACGTCGGCGACGACAGCGTTCGGGTAAAGCGGCGTTGTATGCAACGCTGCTACCTTGGCAATTGCTGCATCGCGCATGTGCTCGGTAAAGTAACCGGCGCGGATTTCGTCCCACTGGTCGGCGACGGCGGAGAAGTAGGTTTTTGAGTCGGTCATGCTCGTGCTTCCTTATCTTCGAAAGTAAGCGTTCAGGTGGTCTCGCGGTAATCCTGTCAATCGGCAATGTGGGCAATAGTCAACCCGCCGCATCCACGCTATGCTGAAAGCATGAGTGACGAACCGCTTCCCCCCGGCATCCTGCCTGAAGACTGGGCCGCAACCCCGCCCTCCGTGCGGGCGCTGGTGCGTACGTTGCTGGCGACGGTCGAAGCGCAACAGAGACACGCATCGCGGAGTTGGAAGCGCGCATAGCGATGCTGGCGACGGTCGCCGCCCTCCTCGGCCCGCCGCCGTTGGCCGCCGCCCTCGTCGTGCTGGCCGCGCTCGTCATGTTGGCCCGCGTGGCGATGGGGGTACATTATCTTTCAGACGTGGCGGGCGGGGCGGTCCTCGGCGTCGTGATGGGCGTGACTGCGCCACTGTTCATTCGATAGCCTTCAGCGCCGCTCAGCATTTCAGCGATCCCCCAACCACTCACTCATATCCTTGAACACCTGATCGCGTCCAAGCTCGTTGTGAACCTCGTGATACATCCCCTCGTAGATGCGTAGCGTCCGGTCTGTCGCAGAGGCGCGTTCGTAGAAGGTCTGCGTCCCCGCAGGGGATGTGAGAGGATCGGCGCCGCCGTGCATGAGCAGAGCGGGCAACTTCAATTCGGTGGCGTGCTGAAGCGCCCACTCGGCGGCTGTCGTATATTCGTTATAGGCCTGAACGCTGATACGCCCATGATTGAGCGGATCGTTTCTGTAGATCGCCACCTCGGCCGCATCATGTGATATGGACGCCGGATCGACTTCATTACCCAGGGTAAGCCCCGGCCACAGCCCGGCCAGCGTGCGGCTCAGGCTCACCTTCCAGCCGGGCGGCTCGAACGCAAGTCTCAGCCAGGGGCCGGTGACCATCACTCCTGCAAGCCCGTCGCCGCGCTTCAGCGCATAATTGAGGGTGATCTGCCCGCCCACACTGTGGCCGTACAGAAATATCTGCTTGCCCGGCTGAGCCTGCCGAGCCTGCCGCACGACGGCCTCTACATCGTCCAACAGTAATTGGTAATTGGGGACATGCCCGCGCGGCCCGCCGGTCTTGCCGTGCCCGCGCTGATCGAAGGCGTAGACGGCATAGCCTTGAGGCACGAGCGCGTTCAGCGGATGGCGGTAACGCCCGGAATGATCGCTTTGACCGTGGATGAGGACGATGGCCGCGCGCGCCTCGGCGTCTGGGAGCCACGACTGGGTGTAGAGTTCGAAGCCGTCCCTGGAATTGAGCGTGCCCAGCGTGCCCTCCGTGTGTTTCATCGCAAAACATCTCCTGCGGCTTGGATTATAGCACTTGCCTTCCACTTTCCAAATCGCCGCATCGGGTTTAGACTCAGCCCTGCCGGCAACGGCCAATCCGTGGATTTCTCAAATCTGTTGTTGTAAGGAGGATGAACCAATGGAACAACTCTTCGAACTCATCGGCGCATGGGCTTTGCCGCTTCTCTTTCTCATCGCGCTGGGCGCGAGTCTGCTCGGCGCGGCGGTCAAAATCGTTCAGGAGTACGAGCGCGGCGTGATCTTCCGGCTGGGCCGCCTGCAGGGCGCGAAAGGGCCGGGGCTGTTCTTCATCATCCCGATCATCGACCGGGTGGTGAAGGTGGATTTGCGCGTGGTGACGCTCGACGTTCCCGCGCAGGAAGCCATCACCCGCGACAACGTGACGGTGAAAGTGAACGCGGTCGTCTTCTACCGCGTGGTCGACCCCTCGCGCGCCATCGTGCAGGTCGAAGACTTCCGCCGCGCGACGTGGAACATCTCGCAGACGACCCTGCGCAACGTCCTCGGCCAATCCCTGCTCGATGAATTGCTTGCTCATCGAGAAGAAGTCAACAGGAAAATCCGCGCGATCATTGACGAGCACACCGACCCGTGGGGCGTCAAGGTGTCCATCGTCGAGGTCAAAGACGTGGAACTGCCGCAGACGATGCAAAGGGCGATGGCGCGGCAGGCCGAGGCCGAGCGCGAGAAGCGGGCCAAGATCATCCACGCCGAGGGCGAGTTCAGCGCCGCCGAGCAATTGGCCGCTGCCGCGAGGCTCATGTCGGAACAGCCGGCCGCCATTCAACTGCGCTACCTGCAAACGCTCACCGAGATCGCCGTCGAGAAGAACTCGACGATCCTCTTCCCGGTGCCGATTGATTTCATCAGCGGGATTACCAAGTTGTTCGAGAATCAACCGGCGCCGGCGCGGCCGCTGCCCAAGCCGCCGGCGCCAGTGCAAAGGAGCCGGAAGAATCGTTGATGTCGGCTTGACATTTCCACCTTCGAGCGATATACTTTCGACACAACTTATCGGGGAGCCTGGTACAGCCGGGCTGAGAGGAGGGAGAACAAATCCCTCGACCCGCAGAACCTGATCCGGATAATGCCGGCGGAGGGATGCTCAATCGCACACAGTCACCCTCCCGGCGGAGGGTGATTTTGTTTCGAGGTGGATCAGGCGAGGCCGAGTAACTGTCCGATCTTGTCGAGCAGTTCGGACGGGAGAAAGGGCTTGGTCATGTAGGCCGTCACGTCCTGCATTCGCCCGATGACGCGGTGGGCAGTCTCGGTGTGCGAGGTGAGCACCAGCACCGGCACGCCCTCCAGTTTTCCGTCGGCCGACAACCGGTCGAGCACGTCCCAGCCGCGCATGTCGGGCAGGGTGATATCAAGCAACACCAAATCCGGTTTAGCCTGGGTCAGCATCGCGATCGCCTCAGCGCCTGTGCTGGCCCGGCGCAGAGCGATGGGCAACTCTTCCAGCACTGCTTCGAGAAGAGCAAACACGGTGTCGTTGTCCTCGACGCTGACAACATCATAGGTTCTGGTCATGGGGGCCTCGCGTTCGGAGTGACGTCTTGGCAAGTATATCTCAGGTCGGCGAAAGAACAAAGGGGAGTGCCGAGCGAAAAGGGTATGAAAACGGTTATCTTCGCCAACGGGGAACTGCGCGATCTCGCAGGCGCGCGGGGAATGATCGAGGCCAGGGATCGATTGATCGCCGCCGACGGCGGCGCGCGCCACTGCCGGGCGATGGGCCTGACTCCGCACGTCGTCGTCGGCGACTTCGACTCGCTCTCGCCGGATGAACGCGCCGACCTGGAGCGATCCGGCGCGCGAATGGTCGCCCACCCCGCGCGCAAAGACGAGACCGATCTCGAACTCGCCCTGCGCCTCGCCATCGCGGAACGCGCTGGCGATATTCTCGTTCTCGGCGCATTCGGCGGCCGCTGGGATCAAACGCTCGCCAACCTGCTTCTGCTCGCGCTGTTCCCCTCGACTCTCCCCCCGGCTGCGGGGGGGGCCGGAGCGGGGCCGCGGCTGAGATTGGCCGACGGCGCACAGCAAATCTACCTCATCCGGGGCCAGGCGCAGATCGAAGGCCGCATCGGCGACACCGTCTCGCTCATCCCCATCGGCGGTGACGCGCGCGGCGTGACGACAACCGGACTCGAATATTCGCTGACCGGCGGCGCGCTGCCCTTCGGCCGCACCCTTGGCGTGAGCAACGTGCTCGTTTCTGAAAAAGCAACTGTGACGATTCGAGACGGAATGGTTTTGTGTGTGGTGATCAGCAATTAGCAAAAGGAGGCCAAAATGAAACCTTCACTTCGTATCCTCTTCTTCGCCGCGATCGTCGGCGTTCTGACGCTCGGAGCGTATTACGTCGCGGCCGTCGTGCGTGGCAGCGTGGAAGGGATCGCGTGGAACACGCCCACCGCGATCGTGCTCACGGTGCTCGGCCTCGCGGCCGGCGCGGCCTGGGGATCGCGGGCCGAGTTCGAGCGTTGGAAGACGCTCGACGTGATCCTCGCCGGCAACCTCGCGCTCGTCTTCGGCCTGCTGTTCCTCGGCTGGGGGCTGGTGTGGGACGCGGTCAAGCCGCTTGAGTCCGTCCTGCCCGGCCTGCGCGACATCGTCTACGGCTTCTGGTTCCTGGCCGCGATCATCGTCCCGTACGTCGTCCGCAAACCCGGCGCGGCCATCGCCGCCGAAACGCTCGCGGCTCTGGCCGAGTTTCTCGCGGGTGGGCAGTGGGGACTCACTCTGTTGATCAGCGGACTGGTTCAAGGCGGCATGGCCGAGATCGTCTTCGCCGCGACCGGTTACAAGAAATGGAATCTTCCGGTGCTGGCGATCGCCGGCGCGGCGGCGGGCATTGGCAGTCTCGTCGTAGACTACGCCTTCTGGTACACCGGCCTCGCCCCGACCGTGTTGGTCGTCATGCTCGTGATGCGCCTGATCAGCGGCGCGCTTGTCGCCGGCTGGTTCGGCAAATGGATCGTAGACGGACTGGCGAAGGCCGGCGCGTTGGGTTCTTTTGCCATCGTTCGCGAGAAGGCGTAAGAGTCAGGATTCACCGCGGAGAACGCTGAGAACGCAGAGAAAAAATCTCAGCGGACTCCGCGCGCTCTGCGGTTTTATCTCGCTTTGATACGGCTCGAATCGCTGACCGTCCGTTACCCTGGCCGGCGCGCGCCCGCACTGCACGATCTCTCTTTCACCGTGGCCGAGGGGGAGATGGTTCTCCTCCTCGGCCCTTCCGGTTCGGGCAAGAGCACGCTCGCCCTCGCGCTGAACGGCCTGATCCCCCACGGCCTCGCCGTCGAGATGGACGGGCGAGTTGTGGTCCGCGGGCGCGACACGCGCGAGATGCAACCGGGCGAGATCGCCGCGCTGGTGGGGACGGTCTTTCAAGACCCCGAAGCGCAGTTCTGTACTTTGACAGTTGAAGACGAGATCGCCTTTGGGCTTGAGAACTTGCGAACGCCTCCCGCCGAAATGGGCGCGCACATTGACGAAGCGCTGGCAGTCGTCGGCCTGAACGGATTTCGCGGGCGACGACTCGACCGCCTCTCCGGCGGCGAAAAGCAGAGATTGGCGCTGGCCTGCATCCTCGCGATGCGCCCGCCGATCATCGTGCTGGACGAACCGACGGCCAACCTCGATCCGCTCGGCACGCGCGAATTCTTCGCCGCCCTCGCGCCTCTGCGCGGCCGGCACATTCTGATTCTGATCGAGCACAAACTCGACGAATGCGCCCACCTCGCCGACCGTGCCCTCGTCCTCGGCCCGAACGGGAGCCTGATCGCCGACGGCGCACCCCGCGCCGTCTTCGCCGATCATGCCGCCGCCCTCGACGAGTTCGGCGTCTGGATTCCGCAGGTCACCGAGTTCGCGCTCTCGCTCGGACTCCGCGATCATCTGCCGTTGACGGTGGCTGAGGCCGCGCAACGTTTCAATTCGCCTCATGGGCTGAGCACGAAGGCACAAGGACACGAAGACACGAAAAAGAATAACCCTGGTGACCTCGTGCCTTCGTGTCTTGGTGTTGATCGGGCTGGAATCGAATCGCGATCCGCGCTCGGCATCTCCCACCTCTCCTTCTCCTATCCTGCCTCTCCGCCTGCGCTGCGCGACGTGAGTCTGCGCATTCCGGCTGGAACCTTTGCCGCGCTCGTCGGCCCGAACGGATCTGGAAAGTCCACCCTCGCCGCGCTGGCGATGAGTCTGCAACCGCCGCCGCGCGGGACAGCGCATCTCTTTGAGCGTGACGTGCGCGACCTCTCATTCGCCGAGATCGCCGGGTGCGCCGGATACGTTTTTCAAAACCCGGAGCATCAATTCGTGGCCGACACGGTCGCAGACGAATTGGCTTACAGCCTCCGCGTTCGCCGCCGTTCGCCTGACGAAATCACTCGCATCGTAGAGAATTTGCTCGACCGTTTTGATTTGGCAGAACTCGCCGCCGCGAATCCATTCACTCTTAGCCAGGGACAAAAGCGCCGCCTGTCGGTGGCGACGATGCTCGCGGTGGGGCAACGGCTCTTGATTCTCGACGAGCCGACCTTCGGTCAGGATCGCCGGGGCGCGGCGCGGCTGATGGCCCTCCTCCGCGATCTTCACCGTGACGGCGCGACGATCCTCTTCATCACCCACGACATGCGCCTCGTCTCCGAGCACGCCGGAACTGCAACCGCACTCGCCGAGGGCCGCGCGATCTTCTCCGGCCCTCCCGCCGACCTCTTCACCCGCCCCGACATTCTCGCCGCCGCGCGACTCACCCTGCCGCCGATGGTCGAGTTGGCTCAACCCCGGTCGTCAGTCGTCAGTCCGCCCAACTAACCAACCACCCAACCACCGAACCCCCCGCAATGTCTCTCTTCGAATTCTACGAAACCGCCTCGCCTCTCCACCGCCTCAACCCGATGGCGAAGTTCCTCGGCGTCGTCATCGTGATGGCCGGTGCGACTCTGTATTTCGATCCATTCGTCCCGGCAACGCTCGCCGCCGGACTGATCTTGACGTTGTGGATTCTGGGGCGCGTGCCGCTGAACCGGCTCACGCGATGGATGATCCCGGTCGTGGGACTGGGGTTGCCGCTGGCGATCTTCAACGCGCTGTACTACGATGTTTCGCGCATCGCCCACCCTACCGTCATCGGGCGCTTCGGACTGTGGCTGATCACCGCCGAGGGCGCGTGGGCCGGCGCGGGGCTGGGCGTGCGAGTCGCGTGCTTCATCGCGGCCTCGATGTTCTTCGTCGTCACCACCGACCCGACTGACTTTGCTCTCAGCCTGATCCAACAAGCCCACCTGCCCTATCGGTTCGGTTACGGCGTGCTGGTCTCATATCGCTTCCTGCCGCTGCTGCGCGCCGAGTTCGACACGATCCGGGCGGCGCACCGCGTCCGGGGCGTGGGCGAACGGGCCGGCCTGCGCGGGCGGCTGGAGCAACTGCGCCGTTACGCCATCCCGCTGTTGGCCGGCGCGATCCGTCACTCCGAGCGCACCGCGCTGGCGATGGACAGCAAAGCGTTTGGAGCCGGGCCGGGGCGCACCTATCGCCGCAATCTCCGCGTCCGCGCGTCGGACTGGGCCTTCGTGATCGGCGCGCTGGTTTTCACTATCACCGTCGTCGCGATGCTGGGCCGATTGGGGCTGGCGGATTTGCAGTTGATCCCGGCCTCGTGATTGCCGTGAGGTTAGCGGTGTGCTAGAATCATCATCCGAAGGAAAGGCAGAATGTCAAACTCAACCGTGACACTTACAATAACACAAGAGACATTCGAGCGACTGTCGCAAGAGGCGAAAGTGGCTCACCTCAGGCCGGATGACTTGGCCGATGAATTGTTGCGGGTTCATCTCCAGCCAACGGAGCACCCCTACATCGTTCGGCGTCAAGGCTTCCGGGGTGGTCGCCCAATATTGCGCGGCAGCAGCCTTCCCGTCTGGCTGGTAATAGGCATGTGGAAGTCGGGCGACTCTATTGACGACATCTTACATGCCTATCCTCACATTATCCCGGCGGCTGTTTATGACGCGATCAGTTACTACTTCGACCACCGGGCCGAGATCGAGGAGCAGATTGCAGAAAACCGTATCGAGAGGGTTCTGGCTGAGACTGGGACTGCCATGGACGATAAGGGTGTAATCACCTTGCCGACGAGATGGTGAATGTGGTGCGGTATCTTTCTGAGTTCAAGCAGTGACTCCCATCACCATCCACAAACTCAACCTCGCCGGAGAAGAAGTGTTTGCCTACTCCGGCGAGGTCGTTTCTCGCACTTCGACGTCCATCGTCGTCGAGGCCTATTTCACACGGCACGACCGCTTCGACCTCGGCTATACCGTCTTCGAGCGCGGCGATCGTTTCGTCGAGTATTTCTACGCCGACCGCTGGTACAACATCTTTGAAGTCCACGCCGGGGGTGACGACCGGCTAAAAGGCTGGTACTGCAACGTCACCCGCCCGGCCGTCATCACCGACGGCAGCGTCCGCGCGGTTGACCTCGCGCTGGACGTTTTCGTTTATCCCGACGGGAGGATGCTATTACTCGACGAGGACGAGTTTGCGGGGCTATCGTTGACGAAGTACGAGCAAAGAGCGGCCAGGATGGCCGTGGACGAGTTGAAGCAGATTGTAGAGGCAGGTCTCTCGCCGTTCAGAAGGGGCTGAACCGCGAAGCCGCAGCCCCTTGAAGGGGACAGGCGGACGCGAAGAAACCGCCAGGCGAGCCTTTGTCGCCGGCAATCCATGTAGAGAAATCGCCGAGTCGCCGAGAGGGTGAGGGCGCTGTTGCGGGTGTTGCCGAATCATCGGGTGTGTTGTACACTCCGGCCAGCAATGCAGGCTGTCACGAAACTTGAGGCTATCTATCGGGAAGTGGACTTGCGCCGCTGCGTGAAGGCCGCCGGAGCACAGTGGGACGGTCGGAAGCGACTGTGGATCATCCGGCGCGACCAGG
>JACQED010000095.1 GCA_016200785.1 Chloroflexota bacterium | reverse complement strand
GTGCATCAAACGCTCGACGTCCTGCGAAAGATTTTTCCGTATCTCACCTGCGACCGGGTCATCACCGGCAAAGACCCGCGCGCCTGTTTGTACTACGACATCAAGCTTTGCATCGCCCCGTGCATCGCGGCCAGCACGCAGGCCGAATACCGGGCGATGATTGACGACTTGTGCAAGTTTCTGCACGGGCGCACCGAGCCGGTGGTGGCGCGGCTGAAGACGAATATGGCTGCCGCCTCCGATCGGTTGGAGTTCGAGAAAGCCGCCGCGATCCGCGATCAACTTTCGGCCATCGAGCGCGTCGTCGAGCGGCAGAAGGTCGTCTCGACCGAGCAGATGGACACCGACGTGATCGCGTTCGCCCGCGCCGACGGCGACGCCTGCGTTCAAGTGTTCTTCATCCGCGCCGGGAAGATGATCGGCCGCGAGTATTTCGTGCTGCAGGCGACCGAGGGCGAAGCCGATCAGGAAATCGTCACGCAGTTCGTCAAGCAATTCTACGACGAGGCAACGTTCGTCCCGCCCGAAGTGCTTCTGCCCGACGAAGTGCCGGAGACCGAAGTGATTCAGCAGTGGCTGAAGGACAAACGCGGCGGCGAGAAGGTGACGCTGTCCGTCCCGCGCCGGGGGCAGAAGCACGATCTCGTCGCGCTGGCCGCCGAGAACGCCGCCGACACGCTGGCCTCGCTTCGCGCGCAGTGGGAGGCCGACACCAACAAGCACATTCAAGCGTTGGCCGAATTGCAGGCCGCGCTCAGCCTGCCGGAGCCGCCCACGCGCATCGAATGCTTTGACATCTCGAACACACAGGGCACGGCGGCGACGGCCAGCATGGTCGTGTTCAACAAAGGCACGCCGCAGAAGAGCGACTATCGTCGGTTTACAATCAAAACGGTGCAAGGGCCGGATGATTTTGCTTCGATGAGAGAAGTGCTGATGAGGAGGTTTCGTCGGTGGCAAGAAGGAACTAAGGGACACGAAGGAAATAAGGGAACTGAATTGGACGATAGTTCTTCTATTTCCCGTAGTTCCCTTTCCAAGAGTTGGGCTATCCTCCCCGACCTTCTCATCGTTGACGGGGGCAAAGGGCAACTCGGCGTGGCGGTGGAAGTGTTGAAAGAATATGAGTTGCTCGGGCGCGTGCCGGTCGTCGGGCTGGCGAAACAGCAAGAGGAGATTTTCGTGCCGGGCCGCCCCGACTCGATTCTTCTCCCGCGCCGCTCGCAGGGACTCTTCCTCGTCCAGCGAGTCCGCGACGAGGCGCACCGTTTCGCGCTGGAGCATCACCGCGTCCGGCGCGGCAAAATCGGCACGGCCTCGATCCTCGACAGCGTTCCCGGCATCGGCCCGGCGCGGCGCAAAGCGCTTCTCAGGAAGTTCGGATCGCTGAACGCCATCCGCGCGGCGGGCGTAGAAGAATTGATGAGGGTGAGGGGCATGACCCGGGATGCGGCAGAGGCGGTCAAAAGCAACTTGTAGTCCATTTGCAGCCGTTGGCGAGACGTACTACAATGCCAGCGGCAACGTGGCGAAGGAGTAATGAACATGACCGTCGTAGTGAAGAGTTCTGACGACAAGCATATTTCATTTCCCGCCCGGCTGATGGCGGCGCTGAATCTGCGCGAGGGCGAAGAGGTCAAAGCCATCGTTGAGGGAAGTAACATCCGTATTGCTCGGTTGGACAAGTTTCTGAAACTCCGCGGCGCGCTGAGCAATGACGAGGCCTTTGACCGGGCGATGGAATTCCTTGAACAGGCGTGGGAGTCGTGGACAGTTCCCGCCTCTGTCTAGATACAACCGCGCTTATTGACTTTCTCAAGGGGCGCGAGCCGGGCGCCTCGGCCGTCGATCGGGCCGTGAGGGATTATGCCTGTCATGTGACGGCCGTTACGGTATACGAGTTGCTGTTCGGCGTCGCTCGTGCTCGAAAGGCTATCGGCGAAGAGGATCTGTTGGGGCTAATGATGGTCTTACCCTTCGATGACGGCGCGGCGCGCCTCGCGGCCCAACTGCACGACGACCTTGTTCGCCGCAACCAGGACATCGGCGTCAAAGATGTCCTCATTGCAGCCATCTGTTTGACGCACGACATTCCACTGCTCACCCTCAACGAACGCCACTTCTCTCGCGTGCGAGATCTAGTTGTGATCAGCCCGTCGGCGCTTATTGCTACGCACCCCTGATTTGCACGCCCTGCTCGAAAAGAACAGTGCCCTTTCTTCTTCGACACGAGATCGCCGGCCCTGACACTATCTCGGCCGGAGTATCAATCCTCCCCATGAGTCCGGAGCCTGGTAAGTGAACGGAGAACAGATTCGAGGGCTCATCCTACAAGAGGAACAATGAGCGCCGGCTTCGCCCCTCGCGCCGAACCACCGCCGTCGGAATTGAGCGGCATCGCGCGAGCGGCGGCCATCGTCGGCCTGGGCAACGTCGTGAGCCGCCTGCTGGGGATGGCGCGCGAGATCGTCAAAGCCGACTTGTTCGGCGCGACCGGGCAGGTTAGCGCGTTCGAGGTCGCCGCCATCGTGCCGACAATGCTGTACGATCTGATCGTCGGCGGCCTCGTCAGCTCTGCGCTGGTGCCGGTCTTCAGCGACTACGCCGCGCCGGAGCGACGCGACGAACTGTGGCGGCTGGTCTCGACACTCGTCGGCCTCGTCGTCGGTGTGCTGACGATCCTCGTCCTGCTGGTCGAGGTCTTCGCGCCGCAAGTGACTTGGCTAGTGAGCGGCGGCCTAAAGCCGGAGTCACTCGCGTTGGCGACGGCTCTCCTGCGGTTGACCGCGCCCGCCGTGATCTTCCTCAACCTCTCCGGCATCCTCGCCGGTCTGCTGTACGCCCTCAAGCGCTTCAGCCTGCCCGCGTTTACCGCCGCGATCTTCAACGGGGCGATCGTCGTCGTCGCGCTATTGTTGGCGGGCCGCATCGGCATCCGATCGCTGGCCGTCGGTCTGCTGGCGGGCGCGGCCTTTCAAGTGCTTTTGCAACTGCCCGGCCTGCGCCGCACGCGCCTCTCGTTTGCATTCAATTGGCGGCATCCCGCCTTGCGGCGCATCGGCTTGCTGTACGTGCCCATTGTCCTCGGCCTGGTCGTTGACATCATCAGCCGCACGCTGAGTTACAACCTTGCCTCGCGCACCGGCGACGCCAGCATCTCGCTCATGCGCTACGCGACGACGCTGACGCAATTTCCGCTCGGCCTCGTCGCCACCGCCGTCTCGGTCGCCATTTTGCCCACGCTCTCGCGGCAGGCCGCCGATCTCGACGCGCGACGCGGGCGCGATGACTTTATCGGCACCCTCGCGCACGGCCTGCGCCTCGTGCTCATCCTGATCATCCCTGCCACCGTCGGCCTGTTCGTTCTGGCTCAACCCATCGTGCGCCTGATCTTCGAGCACGGCGATTTCCTCTCCACCGATACTGCCACGACCGTTGTCGTTCTGCGCCTTTATCTCCTCGGCGTGATCTGGGCGGCGATTGACCAGCCGCTCATCTTCGCCTTCTACGCGCGCAAAGACACGTGGAGTCCGGCCATCGTCGGCGTCGTCGGCGTCGGCTTCTATCTTGTCACCGCCCTCGGCCCGACCCTCGTCCGCCCGATGCAGCTGAGCGATCTCGTTCTGGCGAACGTGGTGCAGCTCACCAGCCACGCGCTGATCATGTTGTATTTACTCAAGCGTGGGATGGGCGGCCTGGGTGGACACGCTGTCGGGATGACCGCGATCAAATCCGGCCTCGCCTCGGCGGGCCTCGCCGCAGGCGCGATGGGAGGGCTGTGGGGGATGGCGGCGATCGGCGCGCCCAACGGCTTGGTCGGCGAAATCGCGCTGGTCGCCGCGCCCGGCGGGGTCGGCCTCATCGCCTATGTCGCGCTGATCGCCCTCCTCGACGTCCCAGAGGCGCGGATGCTTTTTGCGGCGGTCAAGACGAGGTTGTGGCTGCCTCGAACAAAGGAAGCAAGCGAAACGGGGGAATAAAGGAAACGCTAGAGAGAGAGGCGTTTAGCTCTTGGATCGCTTTCTTGACTTTTCGGATTTGGAATTTTGAGTTTGGGCTTTGAGATTTCTCCCCGGCTTCTTGGCCAACACTTCCTGAAGCCTCTCCCACTCGCCGGGTAGCCAATCTTCTTCGATGTTCTCTTCGTCGTATTCGCCTTCGTTACTGTAGCCGTAGTCATCCTCGTAGTTGTCCGCGTAAGAATCGGGAGGCGCGTGGCGGATTGCCATCGCGATCCACTCTAGTAGTTGATCGCGTTCCTCCGGCGTCGCGCCATTCGCCAGCGCGCTCTCGACGTTTCTCTCCACGTCCACCCCCACGCTCTGGTGAATTTCCCAGGCCAGCAAATCGAACAATAGCCGCAGGGCGTCGGGACGGCCCGAATCGTCCGCCGGCATCGCGCGCCAGCAGTTGATCGCTGACTCGACCGCAGATCGCGCGACGGATTCGACTCTGCCGAGCGCCACTGAGTCGACCAGCATCAGTTCGCTCAGGACAGCTTGGATCACGGCCAGCGCCGCGCTGTATTGATTCTCGTTGATGAACGAGTCGGCCTGGCTCAAGAAACTTCTCAGCCCGCTTTGGGCAGACTTGCCGCCGCGCGGACTTGCCGCCAGCCGGATCAGGCCGACGACGTTGCGGCGGATGGCGACGGCGTCGGCAGAGTCCCCGGCGGCTTTGGCGATCCTCATCGCACTGAGGCGCGACTTGACGACCGCTTCGAGTTCCGGCGCATCTTCCAACATGACTTTGATCACCGCTATCAGGTCGGGCTTGTCGAGCGCGGCGAGTTCCTTGCGAATCGTCGGGGCGCGCGAGGCGCGGGGGGTCGAGGGGGCGGGAGGCGGCTGGGAGGCGGCGGCAAACAATACGGCGGCGACGTGCTTGCAGTTGTAGTCCATCGGGCAGGTGCATTCCCCGTACATGCCGCCGCCGGAAAAGTCAATCGTGACTCGGTAAGGCTTATACTCAGACCCTTGCACTCGGCCCGTCAACGTTGCGCCGCGCCACGAGAAGTCGAGGACGTGACCGTTTTGGTAATAATCCTGGCCGCGCTCGGCGTAGGTCGCGCCCACCCATTGATGAATTTTGGCGGCGGTGATGACGAGCCGTGAAGCGGCCATGCTTCAGTAGCCTCGCTCGACGATCTTGAAGAGTTTCTTCGGCGCGTTCTTATACACCTTCGCCATCGCCTCGGCGAAGATTTTGTTTTCCTCGGGCGTGGGCCAGAAGTCCGGCGGCGGGAGGTGCGCGCCGAGGCCGGCCTCGGGGACGACCGCTTGTAGCGCGGGGAGGGCCGGGAGTTCGGGCGCAGCCCAGAACGTCTCCGGATCGGAGGGCAGGTCGGCGATCGCGGCCTCGAAGTCCCTCTGCTTGCGCGCCGCCAGTTGTTCGACGAATTCGCCGATCGCCTGCGGTCCGCCAAGTCCGCGCCAGATGAGCAGATAGGCGGGGTAGATCGCCAGCGCGCGAAAAAAGAACGTCAGGCCCAACGCCAGCGCGGCCTGTGAGCTCGAACTGCCGAAGAAGATCACGGAGTCCCACGCCGGGACGAGGCCCAAACGCCGCAAGTCGGCTTCACGCAGCGGCGCGCCTTTGGCGATGGCTCGCAGTGTCGCTTCTTGCGACAGCCATTCGGTCGCGCCCTGCTTTTGCGGCTCGGCGAGCGCGGGCGCGATCAAACGCAGGCGGTGACGGTCGCTGCCGTCGCCGTAGTTGATCTCGAATATCGTTTCGGCCAGCCGAACGTGTTCCACGCGCCCGCCAATCGCCCGATCGTGCCAGTAATATTGAGCGGGCGTGGCCTGGGCGCTCTTGACGATGGCCGCCTTCAGGCTGGCGGGCGGGTTGATGGCCGAGAGGAGATAGTCGAACGCCGCGCTCTGCGCCCCGCTTGAGAGGAACGACAACGGCCAGGCGTCCCACTGGTTCAGCTCGTTGCGGCCCAGCCCCAGCATCATCAGGTGGAGCGAGGCGCGGAACTCGCGGGCCAACTCAGGCTCGTGCGCTTCGAGTTGGATGAGGGATTCTTCGAGGGCGATGAGATTCGTCATGCCATAGTCTCAGGACTTTACGCAAAGTCGCAAGGACGCCAAGAACATCTCCCCTGTGCGTCTTTGCGTCCTTGCGTTAAATTCCGGCTTCAGTCATCAATGGCGTCTTGCCTCAACAGCAGAAGGTCGCGCAGTTCGTCGGTCGTCAGTTCGGTCAGCCAGCTCTCGCCCGTGCCGACGATCTGCTCGGCCAGCGCGACTTTGCGCTCGATCAATTCGTCCACCCGTTCCTCCAGCGTTCCCCGGCAAATGAGTTTGTGGACTTGCACGGCCTGCGTCTGCCCGATGCGGAAGGCGCGGTCGGTCGCTTGATTCTCGACAGCCGGGTTCCACCAGCGGTCGTAGTGGAACACGCGGTTGGCGCGGGTGAGGTTGATGCCCGCGCCCCCGGCCTTGAGCGAGAGAACGAATAGCCGCGCGCCGTCGCTCTGGAAGCGATCGATCATCTCGGCCCGCTTCTGCGCCGGCGTGCCCCCGTAAAGATACAGTGTCTCGCCGAACGTCTCGGACAGGTGCTCGCGCAGCAGCTCGCCCATCTCGGCGTACTGGGTGAAGATCAATACCCGATCGTCTTCGGCCAATGCCTGCTCGAGCATCTCGCTCAAGCGATTGAGTTTGCCCGATCGGTGCTTGAGAGCGCTTTGATCGCCGAGGAGGTGGCGCGGATGATTGCACACCTGCTTGAGTTTGGTGAGCGTGGCGAGGATGATGCCGCGCCGCTGGATGCCGTCGGCGGCGGCGATCTGGCGCAGGGATTCCTGAACGACCGCCCGGTAAAGCGCTCCCTGCTCTTTGGTGAGTCCGCAGTATTCCTTCATCTCGTTCTTGGGCGGCAGGTCTTGAATGATCGTTTTGTCGGTCTTGAGGCGGCGGAGAATAAACGGGCCGGTGAGCGCGCGCAGGCGGGTCATTACGCGCGGGTCGCGGTCGCGCTCGACGGGCCGGGCGAAGTCGCGCTCGAACGACTCGTTCGATCCGAGAAAGCCGGGGTTGAGGAATTGCAGAATCGACCAAAGGTCCTGCAGGCGGTTCTCGACGGGCGTGCCGGTGAGCGCGAAACGATAGCGGGCGGTCAACTGGCGCGCGGACTGGGCCATCTTCGTGCCGGGGTTCTTGATGTTGTGCGCCTCATCCAGCACCACGCCGCTCCATTCGAGGGCGTTGATGAACTCGAAATCGCGCGGCAGTAGGGCGTAACTGGTGATGACGAGGTGATGCTCGGCGGCGGCCTTCGCAAAGTCATCGGCCTTGTAGCGGGCGGGGCCGTGATGGGCGTAACACTTGAGTTGTGGCGCGAAGTGCGCCGCCTCGCGCACCCAATTGTTGACGACAGTCGTCGGGCAGACGATCAAAACGGGCTTGCCGAACTTATCTTCGTTCAGGTCTTTCTGCAAGAGGGCCAGCACTTCCACGGTCTTTCCGAGGCCCATATCGTCCGCCAGACACGCGCCAAAGCCCCACTGCCGCATGAAGTTGAGCCACGACAGGCCGTTGACTTGATAGTGCCGCAGTTCCCCGTTGAACTCGGCCGGCTGGGGGATGGACTCGATCGGGTGACGCCCGGTGAGGCGGCGGGCCGCCTCGTCCAGCCAGCCGTCCACCCGCACGTCCTCGACCTCCAGCCCCTCCCATTCTGCCGGGCCGGTGAGGGCGAGGCCCAGCGCCTCGCGCAGACTGATCTTGCCGCCGGACTTCTGGTGGCGTTGGGCGAGTTTGAGCGCGGCCTGCACCTGATCCGGATCGAGTTGCATCCACTCGCCCTTCACCTGCACCAGTGACGTTTTGGATTGAGCCAGCTGCATGAATTCTTCAAGCGCCAGCGCTTTGTCGCCGATGGCGAGTTGCCAGTCGAAGTTCACCAGCGAGTCCATGCCGAACAGGCCCGACCCATCGCCCCATCGGCCCAGCGAGACGCGCGTGATGAGTTTCGCGGCGCGGTTCTTCCACCAGGTCGGGATGAGCACGCCGAAGCCGCGTCCGTTCAATTCGGCCGAGTGCTTTTCGAGGAACTCGAATGCCTGCTCGACGTTGAGCCACAGCCCGGTCGGGTAATCGTCGTCGTTCGCTCCCGTCAGCGGAGGGTAAAGGCTTGCGGCCTGCGCCAGGCCGGCGCGGAGGACGTCCGGCATGTCAGGCTGAGGCGGATTCTCCCAAACCTCGCTCGCGGCCCAGAGCGTCTCCGGTTGATCCTTCGGCTGGAGGTGAAAAGAGAGCCGCCAATCGGCGAGGGACGGGTCGAACGCTTCGACGGTCGGCGGCGGTTCGAGGCGAAAGGCGACGCGGTGACGGCTGGCGAGGTATTTGCGGGAGGGCAGCGACCAGGCTCGCACGGTTTCGCCTAACGCCTTCATCGCCTCGGCGTTCGCCTTCTTGGAAAAGAAATTCGCGCCGTAGTCTTTGCGCGGGAACAGGTCGATCCACCACTGATCGGCAGGCCGTTGTTCGGTCGGGCGGCGCTGGTATTTGTAGGGATCGTAAAACGGACTGCGGCCCGGCGCATAGACCTGGCTGAGGAATTGACTGCCGAGCGCGCCGATGAACTGCGCCAGCAAATCACGGGAGGACGGTAACGGCTGAGCCAGCGCGCGCGCCGAGGGCGGCATGGCCTCGGCCAGTCGCGCGAAATCCGTCTGTAGTTCGGCGTCGGCCAACGCCAATTGCCATACGCCGCGCCCGTCGTCGTCGGCGTAAGGAACGAACTGGCCGCGCAGGATGGCGGCGCACGTCAACCGCGCCGCCTGTTCCCAGAATCGCAGGCTGGGGCCGATGGTCGCGGACGAGGTCTCAGAAGGCAGGCGCAGGAGAAGGCTCAGGGCGTGGGCCGGAGTCAGGAGTGCGGCCTCCACGCGCCAGGCACGGAGCGCCGGCTCGGCCCGTTTGCGTTTGCGCGCGGCCGGCTTGTCCGGCGCGGTCGCTGAGGGCAGTGGGCGCCGATCGTTGGACGGCAAAGCCAGCCTGAGGTAGTGCGGTTGGCCGAAGTAATTGCGCGAATAGTAGAAGCCAAGTCCGGCCAGCGTGTTGTACAGGCTGAGGCTGTGCTGCGAATACGAGTTGTCATACGGGTAACGCACGCGGCGCGGCGCAGAGCTCTCGGCCCACAGCGCGAGCGAATCGCCCGAACTCGTGACGGTGTGCGGAAGCCACAGGGCATGAAGAATGACGGGCATGGGAGAAGGAAAAGTATAGCACAAGGAACGGGCGTTGCGGTTGCAAATTTGGGCTTCCTGCCACATACTTCCTCGCACATGAGTAGAGGTCATCATGCCCGTCAAAATCCAAGTCTTCAGCGATTACGTTTGACCCTGGTGCTTCATGGCCGAGTCCGGTCTGGACTCGCTCAGGCAGACGCACGAAGTGTCCGTCGAGTGGAAAGCCTTCGAACTGCGGCCCGGTGGCCAATTCCCCGGCACGCCGGAGCAGGAGGCGCTGTATCGCGAGCGCATCCGCGAACGGCACGAGCAGATGCAGAACCACGCGCGCGATCGCTTTGGCCTCGAAATGAAAGAGGGGCCGTGGATGGTCAACTCACGCCTCGCGCTTGAAGGCCAAGTGTTCGCCCGCAAACACGACAGAGAGGACGAGTATCATCGAGCCTGCTTCGCCGCGCACTGGCAGGAGGGCCGCCGTCTCGACGATATGAACACGCTGGTCGAAATCGCGAAATCGGTCGGGTTGGACGGGGAAGAATTCCGCAAAGCTGTGAAGAGCAGACAGTATCGCGCGGAGGTCGAGATGGATCTGATGCTGGCGCGCGAGTACGGCATTGACGGCATCCCCGCCTTCATCTTCGGGGATCGCTACCTCGTCTCCGGCGCGCAACCGGTGGAGATTCTGCGGCAGGTTGTGGATCGATGCGTGGCGGAGGGGCTTGTGGCAACGTGATGCGTGAGCAGGCTGTTCGATGATCAGCCGGGCGGACATCTTTGCCCGTTATTCGTGGCTCGCGCCCGGGGATGAGCCGGAAACCGTCATCATTGGCGACGATCTGGACTCGGCCCTGAGCGCCGTTTTGTTTCTGCGCTTCCATCCGAACGCGAGGCTGGTCGGCCTCTATCGCGGTTACGAGAAAGTCGTCTTTTCGCCGTCGCAGAGCTGGACTCAGGTATGTAACTCAGTCTGGCTCGATCTTGACATCTATCACCCCGACTGCCGGTCGTTGGGCCACCACATCCTGCGCCTG
>JACQED010000073.1 GCA_016200785.1 Chloroflexota bacterium | reverse complement strand
TCGCCGGATTGGACTACGTACTCCGGCCCGGCGGTCTGCGCGCGGGCGGCGACCGGACTGCCGAACGCGATCGCCAACAGGCCGAGCAGGAGAGCGAGGCGAAGGCGCGCCAGCGTCATAGGAAGTCCGCCTCGATGCCCTATCTCGAGGCTGTGATTCCCTCGAGCCGTGTCCGCTTCAAAAGCAACGCATTGATCGCCACGAGCAGGGATGAGCCGGACATCGAGAGCGCGGCGATCTCCGGGCGCAGTATCAGCCCGAACGCCGGATAGAACAGCCCGGCGGCGATCGGGAAGGCAATCGTGTTGTAACCCGCCGCCAACCACAGATTCTGGTGCATCTTGCGCAAAGTCGCCCGGCTGAGGGTGATGACGCCGATCACGTCAAACGGATCGGACTTCATCAGTACGACGTCCGCCGTTTCCATCGCCACGTCCGTACCCGCGCCGATGGCGATGCCCACATCGGCCTGCGCCAGAGCCGGCGCGTCGTTGATGCCGTCGCCCACCATCGCTACCCGTTTGCCTTGCGCTTGCAGTTCCTTCACCTTGTCGGCCTTCTGCCCTGGCAGCACTTCGGCGAAGACGGTCTTGATACCCAACTCACCCGCGATGCGCTCGGCGGTGGCGCGGTTGTCGCCAGTGAGCATAGCGACTTGAACACCCATCGCCGCTAACTTCTCTACCGCGAGTTTGGCGTTGGACCGCACCGCGTCGGCGATGGCGATCAGGCCGGCGAACTTTCCATCAATCGCGGCATACACCACCGTCCGCCCCGCGCCTTCCAAGGAGGCCGCGTGTTCGCCATGTCCATCGAGGGCGATGTTGTTGTCGCGCATCAACTTGCGGTTGCCCACCAGCAGAGACTTGCCCGCCACCGTCGCCTTCAGGCCGTGGCCGGGGACGGCCTCGAAGTTGCTGGCGGTATCCAGGGGCAAGTTCTGCGCTTTGGCTTTCTCGACGACTGCCTGCGCCAACGGGTGCTCGGACGACTGCTCGGCGGAAGCGACCAGCCACAGGAATTCGCGGATGGCGGGTGGCATATGGCTGATGGCTGAAGGTTGCTGGCTTGTATTGGATGCCGTTCCGCCATCGGCTATCTGCCATCGGCTATCGGCCGTTATCACTTCCACCACCTGCGGCTTGCCCTCGGTCAGCGTGCCGGTCTTGTCGAAGATGATGGCTTGCAGTTTGGCGGCTTGCTCGAGCGCGGTGGCGTTCTTGGAGAGGATGCCGTTCTGGGCGCCGAGGCCCGTGCCGACCATCACCGCCGTCGGCGTGGCGAGGCCCAGCGCGTCGGGGCAGGCGATGATGACGACCGTGATCGCCAGCGTGAGCGCCCAGACGAATTTGTCCACTTCCAGCGGGATTGCCGGGCCGCCGAGGAAGTACCAGCCGAAGAACGTCGCCAATCCAAAGATGACGGCGGCGGCCACCATCCACTGCGCGGCCTGATCGGCCAGCCGCTGGGAAGGCGCTTTCGAGTTTTGCGCCATCTGCACGAGTTTGACGATCTGCGCCAGCGCCGTGTCCGCGCCCACTTTCGTCGCACGGAACTTGAACGTGCCGGTCGTGTTGATCGTCGCGCCGATCACGGCGAAGCCGACATCTTTCTTGACCGGCAGACTCTCGCCGGTGATCATGGATTCGTCTACGCTCGACTCGCCTTCGACGATCACGCCGTCCACCGGGATTTTGTCGCCGGGGCGAATGAGGACGCGGTCGTCCACGACGACTTCGGACGTCGGCACCTCGACCGGCTGACCGTGGCGGATGACGGTGGCCTTCGGCGGCGCGAGATTCATCAGCGCCTGAATCGCCTGTGACGAGCCGGAGCGGGCGCGCATCTCCATCCAGTGACCAAAGAGGACAAAGGTGAGTAGCAGCGCCGCCGCCTCGTAGAACACTTCGCCCTTGAACAGGAATGTGGCCGCCACGCTGAAGAGATAGCCCGCCAGCACCGAGAGCGAAACGAGCACAGCCATATTCAACACGCGGTTCTTCAGCCCGCGCCACGCGCCGAGGTAGAACACCCAGCCGCCGTAGAGCACGGCCGGCGTGGTGAGCAGGAACGAGATCGCCTCGTTGGACAGGCCGAAGGGCAGGGGCAGTTGAATCTTGAAGTAGTCGGTGAACAGCGGCGAGTACAGGAAGACCGGAATGGCGAGGACGAACGAGACGAGGAAGCGGTTACGCATATCGCGCACCATGCCTTCCATGCTCATGCCCGCGCCGTGGCCCATCTCGTGGGCCATGGCTTCCATCTCGCCTGAGGCGGGGCCGTGTGACGGGTGACGGGTGACGGGCGGCGCGGCGGGCATGGCGTGACCGGCGTGTTCGTCTGCTTTGGCAGGCATCGCGTGTCCGGCGTGCGCCATCGCCGCGGGTGGATCGCCGGGTTTGCAGATGTGCTCCGGCAGGCACTCTCCGGAGCAGTGATAACCGCACTCGGCCACGAGGCGCTTAATCTCGCCCAACGTCACTGCCTCGTCGTGATGCACGACGGCCGTGCCGGTCATGAAATTGGCCTCGACGTGATGGATGCCCGGATGCGCTTTGAGCCGTTTCTCGACTCCGGCGCATGAGAGCACCGATTCAATGCCTTCCAGGTTGATGACGCTCGTCTTCATTTGTTCCTTCATCGCTATATCCTCCTTTGGCGGTCAGGTGGGTTTGCGTGCCTGGTACAAGGATAGTCCTCCAAAGACCGTCGTGAATTGGGCCGGCTCGTCCACTGGCGCGAAACCGGCGCCGCGGAACATCTCCGGCAACAGGCCGCGGAAGTTGTCGGAGGCTTCTTCCAAATGCTGCATGACCGGCGCCAGCAGTTTGGCGTAGGCGCTGCGCGGTTGGCCGAAGTCGGCGACGTGCAACTCGCCGCCGGGCCGCAACACGCGGAAGACTTCGTGCGCCGCGCGTTGTTTGTCCTCCGAGGTCAAATGGTGAAGCACCAGACTCGAAAGAACGCGGTCAAACGAGCCGTCCGGGTAGGGGAGTTGAAAGGCGAGGCCGTGATCCAGTGTGATCGTCACTCCGGCCTGGGCCGCCTTCCCGCGCGCAATTTCGAGCACGTTCGGATCGCCATCCAGCCCGACCACTTCGGAGTCGGGGTGGAGTTGCTTGATCAGGAGGGTGAGCGTGCCCGTGCCACAGCCGAGGTCGAGCAGGCGCTGGCCGGGCTTGATCTGGGCCTGCACGATCAGCGCGCGTTTGAACGTCTCCTCACGCATGCCCCAGCGCAGCAGCGGATCGTACAGCGGAGTCAGCCAGTCGAAACTCAGGGCCGGAATGTACTTGCCGCCTTTGCTCATTCTTGTCTCTACCTACTCCGCTTGCGCCGCTCCCACGGCCCGGCGCAGATCTTCGACGCGAAAGTTGTACGTCGGTCGTT
>JACQED010000612.1 GCA_016200785.1 Chloroflexota bacterium | reverse complement strand
GTGGATGAGTCGAGAGCCGATGTGCCCCAATGCGCCCGTGATGAAAAGTCGTGTCATTCGTCTTTGCGCCGGGCGGCCTCGTACCAATCGATCGTCTCGCGCAATCCCGTTTCGAAGTCGGTCTCCGCCCTGAAGCCGAACCACTGCGCCGCCCGTTCGGTATCCAGCGCGCGCCGTGGCTGACCGTCGGGCTTCGACACATCCCAGCGGAGTTTGCCTTTGAACTCCGTCAGCCGCGCGATCAGCGTCACCAGATCGCGGATGGTGATTTCTTTGCCGGAGCCGAGATTGACCGGCTCCGGGCCGTCGTACTTCTCGGCCGCCAGCGCGATGCCGCGCGCCGCGTCGCGGACGAAAAGAAACTCGCGCGAGGCCTTTCCTGTCCCCCACACTTCGACGTGATCCGCTCCGATCTCACGCGCCTCGATGCACTTGCGGATGAGCGCCGGGATGACGTGCGACGAGCGCGGGTCGAAGTTATCCTTCGGGCCGTAGAGATTCACCGGCAGGAGATAAATCGCGTTGAAGCCGTACTGCTGGCGATAGGCTTGCGCCTGAACCAAAAGCATTTTCTTCGCGAGGCCGTACGGCGCGTTCGTCTCTTCGGGGTAGCCGTTCCACAGGTCGTCTTCGCGGAAGGGAACCGGCGTGAACTTGGGATAGGCGCAGACCGTGCCGAGGGCGACGAACTTCTGCACGCCGGCCAGCCGCGCCGCTTCCATCAACTGCGCCCCCATCATCAAGTTATCGTAGAAGAATTCTCCCGGCTTCTCGCGATTGATGCCGATGCCGCCGACGACGGCCGCGGCATGAATGATGGCGTGCGGTGTGGAGTCGCGCAGGAGACGCTCGACGGCGGACATCTTCCGCAAGTCGTAGTCAGCCTTGCGCGGGGCGAATATCTCGCTCGCCCCGGCGCGGTGCAACTCCTCGACAATATATCCACCGAGGAATCCCGCGCCGCCGGTGACGAGGATGCGCTTGTCTTGAAGGTTCATCAGCCAATGGAGAATTGCGAATGGCGAGTTGCGAATGGCGGCAATAGCGATTCGCAATTCCTAATTCGCAATTCCTCACTCCTTTACTGTTTCAGCAGAATCGAAACAATCCGCTCCGCCGCGCGCCCGTCGCCGAAAGGGTTAACCGCGCGGGCCATCGCCGCGTGCGCCGCCGGGTCGTCGAGCAGGCGCGAGGCTTCGGCGACAATCGTGCGCGACGCGGTTCCGACGAGGCGCGCGGTTCCGGCCTCCACTGCCTCCGGCCTTTCCGTAACGGCACGCATCACCAGCACAGGCACACCCAACCCCGGCGCTTCCTCTTGAATGCCGCCCGAGTCGGTCAGGATGAGGTGCGCCCGGCTCATCAGCGACGCGAATTCAAGATAATCGAGCGGCGGAAGCAGGGAGACGTTCGGCAGACCGTCGAGCGCGGCATAGACCGGGCCGCGCACGTTCGGGTTGGGATGGACCGGATAGATCAGATACACATCGGGCCGCGCGGCAATCTCCCTCAACGCCGCGCAGATATTGGCGAGCGGCTCGCCGAAATTCTCGCGCCGATGAGCGGTGACGAGCACCAGCCGCTTGCCGGGCGGGACGAGCGCCCGCCGCCCGTTGGCGTGCTCCGGCGCGCGAGCGACGATCGTCCTCAACGCATCGATCACCGTGTTGCCGGTGACGTGAATTCTCTCGGCCGGCACATTCTCTTTCAAGAGCGCTCGACGCGCGGTTTCGGTCGGCGCGAAACACAGGTCGGCGAGTTGATCGGCCAACACGCGATTGACTTCTTCGGGAAAGGGATTCTGCCGGTCGTGGGTTCTCAACCCGGCCTCGACATGGCCGACTTTCACTCGCTCGTAGAACGCGCCGAGGGCGGCGGCCATCGCCGTCGTCGTGTCGCCCTGCACCAACACCCAATCCGGCCTCTCGTCTCTCAGAACCGGCTGGAGCCTCAGCAAGACTTCCGCCGCCACTTCGGTCGGCGATTGATCTGCCTGCATGATGTTGAGATCGTGATCGGGCCGAATGTCGAAGAGGTCCAGCACCTGATCGAGCATATCGCGGTGCTGGGCCGTCACCAGCACGCGCGACTCGACGGTCGGGTGCTTTCGCAACTCCGCGACGACCGGAGCCATTTTGACCGCTTCGGGGCGGGTGCCGAAGATGGAAAGAACTTTCATCAATACGCCCCCTGCCCTCTAATCACCACCCCGACCGTCTTCCACAAAATCATCAGGTCAAGCCACAGCGAATAGTTGCGGATGTAATACAAATCATACTGCGTGTTCAAATGCATCGGCAGATTGCTCCGACCGCTCACCTGCCACCAGCCGGTGATGCCAGGCGGCACGGCCAGCCGGCCTCTCTGCCACGGTTCGTAACCTTCCACGATGAACTGCATCTCGGGGCGAGGGCCGACCAGCGACATTTCGCCTTTCAGCACGTTGAAGAGTTGGGGCAGTTCGTCGAGGCTCGTTCTACGCAGAAAGCGGCCCATCCGCGTCACCCGCGTGTCGTCGGGCGTTTTGTAGACGCGCCGCCCCCGATCGTCGAAACCGACCGGCGGCCCGAGCCGCTCGGCGTCGGCGACCATCGTGCGGAATTTATACATTTTGAAAATCCGCCCGTTCTCGCCGACGCGCGTCTGCGTGAAGATCGCCAGGCCGGGTGTGTCGAGGCGGATGGCGATGGCGATCAGCGCGAGCACGGGCCACAGGAAGATCAGGCCGACGATCGTCAGCGTCACATCAAACAGCCGTTTGACGATCCACGCCGGCCCATCTATGCGCGGCTCGCGCAAGCCGATCAACGGCAGACCGCCGAGTGATTCGACCGAGGATTGTACCACAACCAATTTCAGAAAGTCCGGCACAAGGCGCACCCGCACGGGCAATGGCTGAAGCGCGTAAGCCAACGCCTCAACTTGAAGATAAGCCTCACTCGGCAGGGCGATGATCACATCATCTATCCCACGTTCGAGCACGAGGCGAGGTACGTCGGCCAGCGTGCCCAACACAGGCAAACCCTTCGGCCCCACCTTTGCGCGGCTGTCGGCACAGCCGACGACTTCGATGCCGCGTAGATGCGAGGACAGGACCTCGGCAGCCATCGTCGCCGCCTCGCCCGCGCCGACGATCAGCACGCGGCTCAGAGGCTGGCCGCGACCGCGCAGAAGTTCCAGCCCCAGGCCCACCGTCAGCCGTACCCAGGCCAGCAGCGCGAGATCGAACAAAACAAAGTACACGACCAACAATCGCGGCAAGTCGCGGAACGAGAAATACAGCGCCCCGGCAAACACGAGGCCCGCCGTGCCGACGGCCATCACCAGAGTGCGCGCTTCGCCCACCGGCCGCGTGTCGCGCCGCACGTCGTAGACCGACAGCGCGACGAAGATGGCCGGCCAGAGCAGAAAGACGATGAGGTGCAGCGGCGGGTTGAGGAGCGGAACGGACGGAGCGAGCGGCTGGCCGAACGGCAGAGTCCGGCGCGCAAAGTCGGCGGTGACGAGCGCGGCTTGAGTGGCAATCGCGTCGCAAACGGCCAGCGCCAACACGACTCGGCGGAGCTTGCCGAACATGATTGAATTATAGCGTGCGTCAAAAGGGGAGACAATGGGAGATTTGAGATTTTAGATCGGCGATTGCTTGACTCTGTGCCCTGCGAGGGTTAGAATGTCGCCACGTTTTCGTCGGCAGTGGCGGGAGGTGGCTATGGTCAGCGTCGGTGTTCGCGAACTAAAGAATCGCACAAGCCAAATCATCCGGGCCGTTCACAAGAACCGCGCCGAATATGTTGTGACGGTGCAGGGACGTCCGGCGGCGATCATCGTGCCGATTGAATTGAACGGGGATGATTGGGAAGATTTCGTCATCGCAAATCATCCGTATTTCGTCGAACGCCGCCGAAAGGCGCGCGAAGCGATTGCGCGGGGCGAAGTGGTAACACTCGAAGAAGCCTTCGCCAACCTCGAAAAGCGGAAACGCCCCATGCGAAAGAGAAAGAAGACCGTGAATGGCTCGCCGCGTCGTGCTAGAACGCCGGGCTGAGAAAAAGACGTGCTTCACCGCCGTGACCTTGAACGCAAACTCCGCCGTCGGAAGAAATAATCGCCTCCGTGCCCCGCGTCACCCTCCGCCCCCTCGTCGCTCTCGACATTGAAACCACCGGCCTCGATGCCGATTCCGACGCCATCATCGAGATCGGCGCGGTCAGGTTCAAAGGCGATCGCGTCGAAGACGAGTGGTCAACGCTCGTCAATCCCTCCCGGCCCCTGTCGCCCTTCATCACCAGCCTGACGGGAATCAACGACTCGATGGTTGCCGGCGCGCCGAGGATCGCGCAGGTTCTGCCGACGCTGACTGAGTTCGTCGGTGAGTGCGACATCGTCGGGCACAACGTCAAATTCGATCTGGGCTTCATCCGCAAGAAAGGCGCACTGCGCCACAACGACGGCATTGACACGTTCGATCTGGCTTCCGTGCTGGTGCCGACGGCGGGCCGATACTCGCTGGCCTCGCTCGGCGCGGCGCTCGGCATTCCGCTCCCGGCCACGCATCGCGCGCTCGACGACGCCCGCGTGACCTATCGCCTGTATCGAGCATTAGTGCAGAAAGGCCGCGAACTGCCGCTCAACCTGCTGGCCGAGATCACCAACCTCGGACAGGAAGTGGAGAACTGGGGAGCGGGCGTCGCATTCGAAGAGGCGCTGAGGGCGCGGCTGAAGGAAAAAGTCGGGCGAGCCGCGCATGGGACGCCCAGCCTCTTTGGCGAACCGCCGCCGCTCTCGAAGCCAGTTAAGCCGAACCCGGAGATCAAGCCGCTCGACGTGACGGCGCTGGCGCGAATTCTCGAAGAGGACGGCGCTTTCGCTCACGCATTCCCCCACTTCGAGCATCGTCCCCAGCAAGTCGAGATGCTCCGCAGAGTCGCCCGAGCGTTTTCAGAGAAAAAGCATCTGATGGTGGAGGCGGGCACGGGCACGGGCAAGAGTCTCGCATATCTCATCCCCGCGATCCAGTGGGCCGTTCAGAACGGCGAGCGCGTTGTCGTTTCGACGAACACGATCAACCTTCAAGATCAGCTAATCAACAAAGATGTTCCCGACTTGCGGGAAGCGCTGGAGGTTGATTTCCACGCAGCAGTGTTGAAGGGGCGCTCAAACTATATCTGCCCGCGCCGGTTCGAAGCTCTGCGCAAGCACGGGCCGAAGAACGCGGACGAGATGCGCCTGCTCGCCAAACTGCTCGTGTGGCTTTCGACCGGATCGAATGAACAGCGAGGCGACCGGGCCAGCCTCACACTCTCCGGCCCCGGCGAGACCGGCGCGTGGTCGCGCCTGTCAGCGGAGGATGAAGGCTGCACGACCGATCGCTGCGCCGAGCAGATGAGCGGCATCTGCCCGTTCTATCGCGCCCGCCGCGCCGCCGAAGCCGCGCATGTGTTGATTGTGAACCATGCGTTGTTGCTGGCCGATGTCGCTTTGGAGAATCGCGTCCTGCCAGAATACAAGTTGTTGGTGGTTGACGAGGCGCATCACCTCGAAGCGGCGACTACCGACGGGCTGAGTTTTGTCCTCAAGCGCAAGGACATGGAAGACCTGCTAGACCTCGGAGGGCCGCGCTCCGGCGTGCTGGGCAGTCTCAGCACAGCCATCCGCGGCGCGCTCCCGCCCGATCAACTGGCGATGATGCAGAACGAGATCGAGCGCGCTTACAGTTCGACGACCACCGCCGTCGAACTCTCGAGGACGTTCTTTGAGGCCGTCGCTGCTTTCATGGAGGAACAACGAGACGGCGGGCCGGTGGGCGACTACACTCAACAGGCGCGCATTCTCCCCAACACGCGCAGCCAGTCGAGTTGGGCCGACGTCGAGGAGACGTGGGCGCAATTCCGCGATGTGCTCGCGCCGCTGGTCGGCCGTCTCGGCGGATTGGTGAAAGGCCTCGCGGAACTTGCCGAGCACGAAATTCCTGACGTGGAAGCCCACGCTTCGGATCTGGCGTCCGCCGCCCGCCGACTGGACGAGGCGCAGACTCAACTCAACGGACTCGTCTCAAAGCCCGACCCGCAGATGATCTATTGGGTCGAGCTGTCCAACGACGGCAGCCGCCTCTCACTGCACGCCGCGCCGCTGGCCGTCGGGCCGCTCATCGAGAAGTTCGTCTGGAACAAGATGGACTCGGTCGTGCTGACTTCGGCCACGCTGACGACAGCCGGCAAGTTCAACTACATCCGTTCGCGGCTGAACGCCAATAGCGTCGAAGAAGCCTCCGTCGGCTCGCCGTTCGATTACGCCAGTTCCACCCTGCTCTACCTCGTCAACGACATCCCGGAGCCGAACGAACGGCAGGCGAATCAGAAGGCGGTCGAGAGCGGGTTGATTCCGCTGTGCCGCGCGACAAAGGGGCGGGCGCTCGTGCTATTCACCTCGCACGCTCAACTGCGGCAGACGGCGCAGGCGATCCGCGGGCCGTTGGAGCGCGAGGGGATCGTTGTCTACGATCAATCGGACGGCATGTCGCGGCATCAACTGCTCGAGAATTTTCGCGGCAACGAGCAGGCCGTCCTGCTGGGCACAAAGAGCTTCTGGGAGGGGATCGACGTGCCGGGGGAAGCGCTGTCGGTGCTGGTGATCGTCAAACTGCCATTCGACGTGCCGAGCGATCCGATCATCGCGGCGCGATCCGAGACGTTCGAGAACGCCTTTTACGATTACAACGTGCCGGAGGCCGTCCTGCGCTTTCGGCAGGGCTTTGGCCGCCTGATCCGCACCCAGACCGATCGCGGCGTCGTCGCCGTCTTCGATCGGCGCTTGCTCACCAAGCAATATGGCCGCCAGTTCCTCGCCTCGCTGCCTCCCTGCGCGCGCCGCGAGGGGCCGATGTCAGGCTTGCCGGGGATGGCGGCGAAGTGGATTGATGGGTAATTGCGATATAATAGCCACGAGAGGGGAGGTGCGCCTTGCTCTTAGATTTCCAGCAGGTACTCACAGCCGCCCGCCAACTGCCCAGACCGTCACAAGTTGAACTGGTTTCAACGCTGCTAAAAGAAACTACGCCGGGCAACGGCGAGCCACTCCAGCCGCTGGTCGGTCTCAGCGAGGCCGAATTGCGCGCGCTGGCCGAATCCGTGCTCGCCTCGCGCCATGCCCGGCGATTGCGGCAATTGTTACGTTTGAACCGTGACGCGAAGTTGACCCGCGCTCATAAAGCAGAGTTGGATGCATTGCTCGAAGAAAGCGATCGGGTGGCAATTCTCAAAGCCAAAGCCGACTACACACTTAGCCTATACGCAGCATAAGGCATGAGCCGCATCCGCGCTTCGCTGCGTCAAGCAGTCGTCGAAGCGGCGCGGGGATTATGCGCCTATTGTCGCAGCCCCGAATCATTCATGGGCATCCCCTTTGAAGTTGATCATGTTATCCCGCGCAGCGCCGGCGGTCGGGCCACTCTTGATAATCTCTGTGTAAGTTGTCCCACCTGCAATCGCCACAAAGCCAGTCGCGTCACCGCACCCGATCCGGCATCAGGCCGGGCCGCGCCTCTCTACCATCCCAATCGTGATCAATGGGCCGACCACTTCGCGTGGAGCGATGACGGCATTCGGATTATCGGCCTGACGCCCACTGGCCGCGCCACCGCCGAAGCGTTGCGCTTCAATCGGCCAGCCATGATTACCCTGCGCCGCTACTGGATGGTCACTGGCATCCGTCCGGCCGAGTAAGTTCGCACTCGCGTTCCGACACAAATCCCACCGCCTTCTGAAGGATTGCCTCCTTGCTCTCTCGCCTTTCCTCTATCTCGTTCCGGCTATTCGCCTTCCGCCGCCTGCAATCTTCTATCTGCCATCTGCAATTTGCCATCCCCGCCCTCCTCGCCCTCCTCCTCTACTCCCGCGCCCTCACCCTCCCCTTCTACTGGGACGACGTGGCGAACTTCATTTGGATGGAGCATCGCCCGCTGTCGTCCATTTGGGTTGACTCGAGCGGCTTCCCGTTTTATCGCCCCCTCGGTTTCACCATTTGGCGCGGGATGCAGATCGTCTT
>JACQED010000621.1 GCA_016200785.1 Chloroflexota bacterium | reverse complement strand
TTGTGCTCGCGGCTGACGACCGCCACGAGATCAACTAACGCCCAATGTTCTGGCGGCGCGATGGAGAACGCGAAGGAATCTTCGTGCCGTTCGGCGGCGATCCATTCGACGAAACCGCCCGGCACCGACCGCGCTGCCGATCCCGATCCGAGTCGGGCAAGGGCCGAGAGTTCCCGCTCGGAGAGCAACAATCCCGCCGCGGCGCAAGCCGCCACCGTCAACGCGGCAAACGCCGAAGCCGAAGAAGCAATCCCCGTTCCGATCGGAAAGTTGTTGACAGACCCGACGCGGGCCGGGCTTTCCAGCCGCGCCAACCGGCGAACGTGGTCGAGGTGTTTACTCACCCGCTCCTTCGCCGGGCCGGATTGCGGCACGCCATCAATGACTACTTCGTCGCCGGGCAGAGCGGAATCGAACGCGACGGTCGTGCGCGTTTCGAGGCCGGCGAGGTTCATCGAGAGAGAAGAATTGGCGGGGAGGCGCAGATCAGAATCTCGATTCCCCCAGTATTTGATGAAGGCGATGTTAGCGCAACTGACAGCCGTTGCCGTCCTAGTCTGCATGAGGCGTAGACCACCTTTTCATCGTTTTCTATCGCCAGTTTACCACGCACGTCGAGCAATTCAAACGGCGGCCGGTCGCATCGGGCCAAGCCATGCCCCCGGAGTCTGACAACTCACGCGGGCGTCTTTTTCGTCAGCGCGAGTCTATCACGACTCGCGCCGTGATTGTGGTATAATGCCGGCGTGGCCGAAAACTGCCCGTATGGGTGGGTGCTCTGCCAAGAGATAGGCCATAACCCCCTACCGCGCTGCCGCGAGGGGGATTTTTATTTCTCCAACTCGCGCACCACACCCGCTTTCACTGCCCTTTCCCACAAGGCTTTCATCTCCGGCTGATCTTCCCGCGCCGCCCGGCACAGGCCACAGATCGCATCGGCCAGCCGGATCAGGGCATCGTTTTCGTCGCGCCGGACTCCTTTGACTCTTCCCCCGGCAACCCCCATTCGGCGCAATTCCAGCGTGGCGAGTCGCTCCTGTGTTCGCGGCAGGCCGTCGATTCGGATCGTCGCCTCATACTTGCCGCCGCCCGTGTCTTTCAGGGCTTCCGCGATCGTCTGCAAAGTCAGGCGGAGATAGTCACGTTGATTCAAATGCGTCGCCGCGTACAGCCGCCCTCGGAAGGCCGACTCTGCCAGCACTTGCCGGGCGTATTCCAGCCGCCGCGCATAGCGGGTCTTGATCCACTTCGCCCGCTTGCCGGTCGCCCGCTCGATTCGCTCGCACGCTTGGCGCACGGCCTCTACGTCGTCTTCGGCGATCACCACCGCCACGATGAACAACACGCCGCGCGTGTCCTGCCCGGTTTCGTCAACGTAGCAAAACAGGTGTCGCATCAGCGGGTATCCCCATTCGTGCCATTGTACTTGATAAACTCCTCTGCTGGATTTTCAATCCGGTCGGTTTCGCGGTCACGGCTTCGGTCGGATCGCCCGACCAGCGGAAACGAAAAGGCCGCAGGGTGTCGCCCTACGGCCCGTCGTCTCACCGTGCCGCGATGGGCACGCCCACACTTACGAACAGGGAGTCGGCCAGTGTTGCGCCCGCCTCGCCGCGTCTTGCCTTTGCGGACAGTCCGAGTCGTTCAATTTCGGGTGGGCGATGGCGGTGGCGATGCGTGGCATGGCGGCAAGTGTACCATCCTCTGACCCGTCAAAAGTCTCTACCGCCGCATGATTCATCAAGACGGCCGCAAGTCTTTGCCCGTGATTTTATTCAGACTCATCCACTTGCCAATTTCCGGAACCTTCGGAATGAGTCCCTTCAGTTCCGACTGAGACACGGCGCTCAAGTCGTCAAAAATCCTCTGTCGCGCTTCGGCCTTGGACTTCATGTCCTGCTGGTAATCCTTGTCCAGCACGATCCTGCAAATGGCCCGGTTGAATTCGTAGAACAGCCACCCCTCGGTTTGCCAACTGCCACGAATTTCTATCGCCTTGGTCAGTTCGGCCTCCGCCTCTGTCCAGTCGGGATTCCGCTGGTCCTTCAACGCAAAGCCGAGTTGGCCGTGATTGCGGTGGAATTTGGCGCCGTTTTCGCTGGCGATTAGCGCGCGGAAAATGGGAATGGAGCGCTCCATCTTCGGCTTGTCGTCGCGCCAGTTCTCCGAACGAAGCAGCTGCGACTGATTGAAGAGGGTGACTTTGACCGGCGCAGTGGCGGCTATGATCGCCGCCTTGAGTTCTTCCAGGGTGGGCGGCGGGGTGTCGGTGCTGGGGTTCAATTGGCGTTGGGCCAGACTCAGCGCGGCGGCGTCGACTTGCGACTGTTTGCCCAACTCTTCAAGTTTCTTCTCGACCTGTTGGCTTGTCTGTTTGACTTGGTCTGCCAGCGCGCCGAGAGCCGTCAGGTCGGCTTGCCGGAGCGCGCCGGCCAGGAACAGCCGAGTCCACAAGAAACCGAATAGGAAGCCGCAGACCACGAAGTAGATAAGAATGGCGAGGGCAAAAGCGTTGCTGTTGTTGGAATTACCAAGTCCACTGCCGAGGTAACTCGCGACTTGCTGTAGTTTTCCGGGCAGTCCGCTAAGTTGCGTCAGCCCGACGCCGACCAGAATCTTTGTCAACCAATCCGAGATTTGCTCGAGATTCGTGTTGGCCCGGTAGCCAACCCTTTCGCCCTGCCCCTCCGGGTTTTGCTGGAGCGTGTGAGGAATTCCGAATAGAAAACCGAGCAAAGCGCCGCTCATCAGCGACGCGCCGGCAATCATTACGCCGACGGTGGCAATCGAAAAAAACTGCGCAAAATTGGCGGCCTGCGCGGCAAAGACGACGACGCCCGCTACGCCAACCAACATGGTTACGCCAAGCACCAGCAACGCCTTGTTGCTGTCGGATGCGATTCGGGACCTCTCCTCGGCCATAGTGACCTCCTTTTCTCGGCTCATCTCCGCGAGAATACGCCCGCTTTTGGCATCAGCCTGGGGCAAGTATAGTCCCGGCCCGCGGGAGCGCAACTCAAGTTCGCCAGAATTTGTGCGGCTCATGCAACCCCCTGTGTGTGAGTCTACGCCGCGGGCAGGCTCGCTTCGACGCCGTGGGAAACCGGAGCCGGTTCGTGGCGCACGGCCTTTGGCAGTGTGAAGGCGAGAAAGGCCGCAGGGATGATGCCAATCGCCGTGAGCGCGAAGAGCGCCGTGAACGAGAAGTGTTCGAGAATCCATCCGCCGATGAGGGGCATGATGACCAAAAGGCCGGCCAGCGTGTTAGTCAATCCCATGTACACCGGCCGATTGTCGCTCGGCGAGATGTCGAGCAGGTAATTGAAATAGCCGAGCATGAGCGAGCCTTCGACGATGCCAATGATGGCGAAGATGAGAGGGTATATCCAGCCGACGCTCGCACGGAAGCCGCCCAACGCCAAAACAAGCGCCGCGATCACCGCGACGACTTCCAAAACACTCGAAATCTGAATGACGCGGTGACTGCCTTTGCGATCGGCCACGAGGCCCAATCCGATGCCGGCCAGGGCCGTGCCGATGGTCTGCGCCGTGAGAAAGACGCCGATGGACGAGTCGGGCAGGCCCGCCACGCGCGTCGCGTAGATCACGTAGAACGGCGTCGCCATGCCGTGCAAGCCGGCCAACAGCCGCACGGCGTTGAACCGCGCGAAAGACCGATCGTGCTTGAACACTGCGCCCAACTGTGGAATGTAGTCGCGCCACGCCGCCATCGTCTCTTTCACTTCGCCGGGCAGTTCGACGATATAGTAACAGGCCAGCAGTGAGGCCATGAAGCAGATGCCGGCCAGCGTGAAGATGATTGCGTAGCTGTACGGAAAGGCAAGCCCGTTCTCTGAAAGCAAATAGTTGACCAGCCAACCCGCGCCAACTGCCAACAGTCCGTTCACCAATTGCCCCAGCCCGACCACCCGCCCACGTTCGTTCGGCGGCATGGCCTTGCCGAACAGGTCGAACCACGCCAGCGCGACGTAGGCATCCATCGCCGAAAAGATCGCCAGGCCGATCAACAGCAGCACGAGCGCCAGCGCCGGATAAGCCGCGCCGCCCAGCACGAGGAAGATCGCGTACAGCCAGAAGAACGGACGCCCGACCCAACTGCCGCGGATCATGTGCGGATACTTCTCGCGCTTGTCGCTGAGATAATTGGCGGCGAGAATCTGCGGCAGAAGCCACGCGCCGAACAGCACCGAGCCGACCGCGCCGATCAGAATCTTCGAGTCGGTCAGGCGCGCGGCGAACGCCGGCAGGATCGTGCTCCCGCTGGCAAACGTCAGCCCCAACCCGAACAGGACGTAGTCGGCAAAAAAAGCCAGCCGGTTGCGCAGGGCGTATCGCGAAAAGTCAGGCGGCGATGAAACCGTCATGGGAACGCGATTATAGCACGCAGCTTCAGAACAACGGATCGAGAGAATCGAGCGTATCGCGATCCGTTCCTTTCGGCGAATCCGTCGATCCAGGCATGGTATAATCCCGCCTCGTTCTACCGAATGCGCTGTGAGAACTTAACCGCGAAGACGCCGAGAATGCGAAGGCAAATAAAAACTTTGCGCTCCTTGCGTTTTCGCGGTTTCAAATTCCGCGCGCAATGCCAATGTTGCCTTCCGCCCACACCCCCGAACCAAAAAGAATTCGCCGCATCATCGCCGCCGTCGTCGCCGCCGCGGTCGTGTTCACGGCGATCGTCTGGCTGGCGTTGAGCGGCCCGCGCGGCGAGGCCATCGCCCATCTTTTCGCTTCCCCCACACTCACCTCCAGCCGCACTCCGACTCCGTCTATAACACCGTCGCCTCTCTATTCCCCCACGCCCGGTCCGTCGCCGACGCCGAGCGTCACGCCATCGGCCAGCCTCACGCCGTCCGCGACGCCGACGGCGAAGCGGAAGGGCGAGCCAACGCTGTGGATTCCGTTCACGCCGACCGGCACGCTGATCACGCCCATCCCGCCGCCGGCGGCGCGCTATCAGTTCGACAAAGGCGTGGTCAACATCTTATTGCTCGGATCGGACATCGGGCGGCACGACATTCAGGCCGGCGCCGGGTATCAGACCGACACGATCATCGTCGCTTCGGTGAACAAAGATGCGGGCTACGTCACCCTGCTCTCCATCCCGCGCGACCTCTACGTTTATCTGCCCGGCGTGAAGATGGGGCGCATCAACACCGCCGATCTTGTGGGCAAACCTTTCTTCCCCGGCGGTGGCCCGGCTTATCTTGAGGAGACGATCCTCTACAATCTCGGCATTCCGGTTGATTACTACGCTCGAATCAATTTTGACGCTTTCAAGGAGATCGTGGACACGCTCGGCGGGATCGACGTGCCGGTGAGTTGCGCGATTCAGGATTGGCGGCTCAAGAGTCCCGAACTCGATCCGCAGAACGCGGACAACTGGTATTTATTTACGCAGGCAACCGGGCTGATT
>JACQED010000072.1 GCA_016200785.1 Chloroflexota bacterium | reverse complement strand
TCACGATGTCTTTCTCCCAGTGGCGCACCTCTGGCGTGAAAAGGGGTGAGAGATTGGCGTAAAGCGCAGAGCGTGAGGCGTCAAGCGCTCCACGCTCCACACGCCACACGCCGCTGGTGATCAGCCAGCCGAGAAGCGCCGCGACGACGAAGGCTTCGAGTGGGATCAGACGAATGACCCAGTGTCGGCTCATGAGGCTCGATTATTCTATCCCCTTCGCGCCGGTCGCGCCATTGCCGGAACGAGCGCCGGGTGACGTGTGGCGTGTGCCGGGTGGCGCGGCTCTCCCTTCTCGCCACTCGTCACCTGTCACTTGTCTCTCGGAAGGTTTGGGCGCGGGCCGGGTGAACGGCGCGGCGGGCTTCATCGAAACGCCAGCAGCGGCGGGCCTCATATCGCCCAAGCCGCGAAGCGGCGACGGCTGAGCCGGGGCGCGCGGAACGCTCTCGCTGTCGCCGATGATCCGCACCGGCGCGGCGGGGCGATGGCTCGCCGCCTTAGAGACGGCCCGGCGGGCCGTCTCTACGCGCACCATCTCTTCCGCTTGTGAGAAGAGCCGTTCGCCGGCCACGCTGAACGTGCCGATGATCAGGATGCGCGTCAGCCAGACCAGCGCGGCGACGAACACCGGCACGAAAGTCAGCATCTCTGCCCGACTCAGCACTTCGTTGCCGACGTTCCGACCAAGCAGGGCGAGCGTCACCGCCCACCACGTCGCCATCGCGTTCAGCGTCGCGCCGAGGAACCACGCGCCGATGAGATACCACACTTCGACCGGCTCGCCCTTGCCCTGTTCCGGCGTGAAGAGTCTGGCGAGGCCGGCGAAGTCAATCCCGCAAAAGGCAACCGCGAGGATCGTCGCCCACGGGACGCCGAGAAAACGCTCGTCGCCCAGAATATTTTTCAGCGCGAAGTCGGTCGTGCTGAAGTTGAACATCTCGAAGGCCACCAGCGCGGCCACGAGAATGCCGCCGAAAATCATGCCCCGTTTCATCTTGTAATCCTCCATCATTACCCATGCCACTCGGCGCAAAGTAGATAGCGCCTCTCCAAAACCCTTGCGTTGCGGCGTGTCGCCATTTTCGTAGGTATGCTCGTCCATTGTGTTCGCTCCTTCCAGCCGGGGCCGAGAAAACAGTAGAACCTATGTTCTACTAGGATTCTATCCATTTTCCGTCGGTTGTCAAGTTTTTCCTCGGCGCCGGGGGCCGTCGAACTTGCGAATTGCAAGAGGCCAATATATGATTGGCGGTGTGAAAGAACAAACCCGGAAGTGGATCGCTCTCTCCGACGAAGACTTCAACGCCGCACAAGTGATGTTGGCGTCTCGCCAGTATCGCTGGACGATATTTCTGTGCCACATCGCAACCGAGAAACTACTCAAGGGTTGCGTCGTGGAATTCGCCGACGAGTATCCACCCAAAATACACATGTTGGTGCGCCTCGCGGAAAAAGCAGATGTGACATTTCCAGAGAACCTGAAGAGTTTTGTCGAAGAGATGTCAGACAAGAGCATACCGACGCGATATCCCGAGGAGGACGTCACATACACAGAGTCGGGAGCACATGCGGCGGTGGACAAAACGCGAGAGGTGTTGGAGTGGCTAAAGCAACAGTTAACGTCACGCGCGCCGTAGCTCGCTACGCTCGCGCGTTAGAGAAAGTCATCCGATTGGACAAGATCGTCCTGTTCGGCTCGTATGCTCAAGGGCGTCCGAATGAATGGAGCGACATAGACCTGGCTGTCATCTCGCCAGACTTCGACGGCTTGGAAATGCTGTCCCGGATCGATCTGATGGCCCAGGCCCGGTCGAGTCGAGATTCTCGGATCGAAGCACTGGGGTACGGCTCCCGTCAGTTCGAGGGCGCTGATCGATTGACTTTCCTAGGCGAGATCAAACGCACGGGCAAGGTTATTTATCCGGGCCCCCGACGGCGAAACGGGCACAAGAAATCTGTTCGTTCTAAAGGCAGCAGGCTAAAAGCGCGCCGATGACCGCGCCTGATCTTCCCGACACCCAGCTGATCATGGGCCTGCAAGCCGGCGACATCGAGGCGCTGGGCGAGTTATACGAACGTTACCGCCTCCCCGTCTACCGCACCGCGCTCGCTATCACGCGTGATCCATCCGCCGCCGAAGACATCCTGCAAGATTCTTTTCTCCGCCTTTACACCTACGCCCATCGCATCAACCCTTCGCTGCCCGTCGCGCCGTGGCTGTACCGCATCACCGTCAATCTGAGTTACACCTGGACGACGAAGCGCGCCCGCTGGTGGGCCCCGCTCGAAGATTTCCTCGACCGGCTCGTCGGCCCGGCGAGGCAGGCGCCTGAGCCGGAGGCCGAGCGCGCCGAAGCATTGCAAGTCATCCAGGCCGCGATCGACTCACTGCCGTTCAGCCAGCGCGTCGTCATCGTCCTCTTCTACCTGAACGATCTCAGCCTCCAGGAGATCGCCGGCATCCTCGAATGTCCGGTCGGGACGGTGAAATCGCGCTTGCACTATGGCCGCGAGAATCTCCGCCGCCGCCTCGTCGCGCCCGCGCCCGGCATCGAGGCGGAACTCGTCTACGAATTCACTTGAGCCAATTCCCACGCCATTCACTCATCCTGACAATCGTGCTCTTCATCGTCGCCTCGTGCGCTCCCGGCGCGAACGCCGGTCCGCTCCCGACTCTCCTTGTGGTTGCAACCTCGGCGGCGGGCGGCGCGTCGGCGCGCGCCACCGACGCCAGCCGTTCGACTCAAGCCTCAAGACTATCGTCCACTCAAAATCCGTCTCAAACCTTCACTCCCACGCCGCCTCCGAAATCACTCACGCTCTGCCTCTCCACCGAGCCGGACTCGCTTTATCAATACCGCGCTTATGGCAGCCGCGCGAAGTATCTGGCCGCCGAGCACGTGCGGCAGGCGCTCTTCGACGGGCCGATCGATACGGCCGGCTTCGAGCGCAAGCCGGTGATCCTCGAGAGCCTGCCGACGCTCGAGAATGGGGGCGCGTTGATCGAGACTGTGACCGTGAAGACCGGCGAGCGATACTACGACGCGGCGAAGGACATCGTGGCCGAATGGCCGAACGCCGACGCCCAGATGCAGCGCCTCGTGATGACTTACACTCTGCGCCCCGCCGTTCTATGGTCCGACGGCGCGCCGCTGACCGCCGACGATTCGGTCTTCGCGTTCGAAGTGCTGGCCGGCGGCGGATTCGATCCGACGATGCAACCCGATTATCTGCCGGCCCTGGTGCAGCGCACACAATCTTACGAAGCGCTCGACGATCGGACGGTGCGCTGGACCGGGCTGCCGGGATTCCTGGATCGAACGGCCCTCGCGACCTTCTCCACTTTCTTCACCCCTCTGCCGCGCCACCAGTTCGGCGGGAGCGATCCCACGCAACTGACCACGAATATTGACATCACGCATCAGCCCATCGGCTGGGGGCCGTACGTGATGACCGAGTGGGTCGTCGGCGAGTCGATCAAACTCGCGCGAAACCCGCGCTACTTCCGCGCCGCCGAAGGCCTGCCCCGGATCGACGCGCTCACTTTTCGCTTCGTGCCCGACGCGGCCTCGGCGCTCGCCGATCTGACTGCCGGAAAGTGCGACGTCGTCTTGCACGACTCATTCGGGCGCAAGCAGGCCGATCTGATCCCGGCGATTGACGCGGCGGCGGCACAGGGAGGCCTCGTGGCGCAGTACGCC
>JACQED010000620.1 GCA_016200785.1 Chloroflexota bacterium | reverse complement strand
TGTCGCCTCGCCCACGCCGACCCAGCAAAATTTCATTCTGTATCAGGGCGCGACCGCGACGTTGCGCTCCGAGGATTTCGACAAGGCTTATATCGAGACGGCAGATGTTTTCGTCCACGGCTCGGTGACGCTGGCAAATCCTTCCGGAGCCGCGCTGGCGCAAGCGGCGCGTTGGGCACGCCAGGCGGGCAAAGAAGTGATCTTCGACGTGAACCTGCGCCCGGGCGTGTGGCCTGATCTGGACACCGCTCTGCAGAGAATTCTAGTTGCTCTCACCTCCGCCTCCGTCGTCAAAGTCAACGAAGTGGAGACGGAATTCCTCACCGGCACACGCGACCCGGCGCGCGGCGCTCGCCGACTCATCGAGCAGGGTCTCCAGTTGTGTTGTGTATCGCTGGGCGACGACGGCGCATATTTCGCCACCAGCGCGGCGAGCGGCCACGTCCCGGCATTCAAGGTTGAAGCCGTGGACACGACCGGTTGCGGGGACGCCTTCGTCGCGGGGCTGGCGTTCGAACTGAGCAGTCGAGGCAAACCGCCGAAGCAGTTGAGCGAGACGGAACTGCGGAACATGATTCGTTTTGCCAACGCCTGCGGCGCGCTGACGGCGACGCAACTCGGCGCGATGAGCGCCTTGCCCGACCGCGCGGCGGTAGAGGCATTGTTGCAGTCAACCAACGCCGCGAAATAGAATCTCGCGATACTTGTCATGCAGACTGCTCGGAAGATCAATCTACAAATCGCCCTTGACCTCGGCGAGAGGTCTCAACTTCTGGAGCTTGCCCGACAGGTGCAGGACGACGTGGACTGGCTTGAGGCCGGAACGCCGTGGATCATCGCCGAGGGAATGGGCGCTGTCAGGGCGCTGCGCTCGTCGTTCCCGGATAAGTTCATCGTCGCCGATGTGAAAATCATGGACGGCGGATACTACGAGGCTGAACTCGCGTTTAGAGCCGGGGCGAATCTTGTGACCGTATTAGGAGTCGCCTCGGATGCGACGATCTCGGAAGTGGCGCGCGCCGCGCGCGATCATAAAGGCGCAGTGGTCGTCGACCTGATGTGCGTGGCCGATGTCGTTCGCCGCGCCGAGCAAGTGACGGCGTTGGGCGCAGACTACATCGGAATCCACACGGCCTCGGACGATCGGAAGACCGGACGCGACCCGATTGCCGATCTCGGATTGTTCGCGGGCAAGAATGTTGCGCCGCTCATCCCGGCTGGTGGGATCGGCTTGCGCAATATCAAAGAGGTGGTCGCATATTCTCCGGCGGCGGTCGTAGTCGGCAGCGCGATTACGCGAGCGTCGAATCCGGCGGAGGTCGCGAGAAGATTGCGCGAGGCATTACGTGAGGCCGATGAACGCCGATGATTGATCGGTTACGCTGGATATTACCCGACTGGCTTCGCACCGATCTCGACGAACTTCACAGCACCCTGAGGACTGTGTCTTCCACGAACGACTCGCACCTCGGCGAAATCATCCTTCGCGCCGACCGCATCTTCGTCACCGGACAGGGTCGGACAGGGCTGGTCATGAGAATGTTCGCGATGCGACTGATGCAGCTTGTGAAAACCGCATTCGTTTTGGGAGACGTGACGACGCCCGCCGTCGGCCCAGGCGATCTGTTGATCGCCGGTTCGGGAAGCGGCGAGACCGAGGGCGTGGTCAGCGTCGCCCGGCGAGCGAGAGAGATGGGCGTGCGAGTGGCCGCGATCACGTCGAAGCCAGACTCGTCCCTGGCGAAACTGGCGGATCACACCACCGTCATTTCGGGCGCGACCAGCCAACTGCCGATGGTAAGCGTGGTGGAGCAAGCCCTCTTGATATTCACGGATTGTATCGCCGCGTGGCTGGCTTCGCAATCGGGCCAGACGAACGAAACGATGCGCGCCCGGCACGCCAACCTTGAGTAAAAGCGCCGCGATCACCGAAGGCGTGAATAAGGGCGGATACACGATTTACTTCTACGGCCCGGATGGAGTGACGCTGGAGATATTGCAGCCGCCGTGAGGAGTAGAGGTGAGAGGTCAGAAGTCGGATGTCGGAATCCGACCTCTGACCTCCGACCTCCCATTTCCATTCCAGAGGAGATCATTCGATGAAAGGTGACAGACCTCGCATCGTCATCGTCGGCAGTTTTGTGATGGATTTGGTCTTCCGCGCGCCGCGCCGCCCGAAGAAAGGCGAGACGCTCGTCGGGCTTGAGTTCGGATTGTTCACCGGCGGCAAGGGCTGCAATCAGGCCATCGCCGCCGCGCGCATGGGCGCGCAGGTCAGCATGGTCGGGCGTTTGGGCACGGACATTTTCGGCGACATGTTCATGCGTTCGCTGGAAAAAGAGGGCATCAACTCCAAATACGTCGTGCGGGACGCCGAAGCAGGCACGGGCGTCGCCTCGCCGGTGATTTACGAATCCGAAGGCGACAATAGTATCATCCTGATGCCTCGCGCGAACATGCGCCTCTCTCCCGCAGACGCGGAAGCCGCCCGCGAATTGATCGAAGCCGGCGACGTGCTTCTGCTTCAACTTGAAGTGCCGGTGGAGACGAATATCCGTGCGGCGGAGATTGCGCGTGCCAGCGGCGCGACGGTCGTGCTGAATCCCGCGCCCGCGTGCCCCTTGCCTGACGAAATGTATCGGCTGGCGGACATCATCACTCCGAACGAGACCGAGGCCGAACACCTAAGCGGCATCCCGACTGCCGACGACGCCGGGGCGCGGGCCGCCGCCAAACGACTGCGCGAGATGGGCACGGGGCGCGTGATCCTCACCCTCGGCGCGCGCGGCGCATTGATGTTCGGGCCGGAGGGCGAAGT
Organism: Chloroflexota bacterium; assembly: GCA_016200785.1. Classification (GTDB taxonomy): domain Bacteria; phylum Chloroflexota; class Anaerolineae; order Anaerolineales; family JACQED01; genus JACQED01. The sequence continues at coordinate 477 of JACQED010000620.1, read as the reverse complement.
GGAAGTGCCGGGCTACAAAGTGAAAGTCGTCGATCCCACCGCCGCCGGGGACGCGTTTTGTGGCGGGCTGGCGGTCGCGCTGGCGCGCGGGGCGACGCCGGTGGACGCGGTGAAATACGCCAACGCCGGCGGGGCGCTGGCCGTCACCGTGCTCGGCGCGGAGCCTTCAATGCCCAAAGGGGAAGATGTGGAGAAACTTCTGAGAGGATGAACAACTTGGAAAAAACCCAACTGGTCGAAGCCCTTCGCCAGATGCTCGACATTCGTTACTTCGAAGAAAAGATTTACGAACTGCTGACCAGAAACCTGATACGCGGCACGTCGCACCTTTACGCATGGCAAGAGGCGGTGGCCGTCGGCGCGATCAGCGCACTGCGCGAGGACGATCTGATTACGAGCACCCATCGCGGTCACGGCCACTGCTACGCGCGGGGCGCGGTGCTGGCGAGATCGGAGGCCGAGCGGCAGGATCACATC
>JACQED010000619.1 GCA_016200785.1 Chloroflexota bacterium | reverse complement strand
GGTGGTGATCGTCGCGCCGCCGCCGCCACCGCCTCCATCTCCGCCGCCTCCACCGCCCGATCCCGATCCCTTCGCCGGAGGCGCAGTGATCGTCCGGCCCGGCGATCCCGGCTTCTCGGAGGGTTGGTACTTCCCCGAGGGCGATCCCGAGCATCACATCTCCACATTCAACGACGTTTACGGAGGGCAGGTGAAGTATAAGAACGGGACGACGGCTGATGCCTATTACTGCACTTACCACGCGCAGCTGCCGGGGCCGGGGCGCTATGCCATCGAAGCGTTCATCCCCGACGACCACAATTCGTGCCAGGCGGTCGGCTACCGCATCCTGACCTATCAGCCCGGCGGGCAACCCGACGAGCAATTGATCATCGTGAGTCAATCGGCTTTGCCGAACCGCTGGGCGCCGTTGGGGCAATTTGATCTCGACCCCAACGTCGCCGATCACAACGCCGGCCGCGTGGTCATCACCGACGTGCGGGTGGAAGACGACGCGCCTCTGGGCGAAGTGTCCTTCGGCGCAATCCGCTGGCGGCGGGTGTGATTCCCGGACGGTGTGGTAGAATCCTGATCACTGCTTTGAGAGGCGGGGCACAGACCCCGCCGTTTCTTTGTATCCCCCTCTCCCTTTGGGAGAGGGCCGGGGTGAGGGAGCGGGGGCGAGGGTGAAACGCTGGCAATTCTGGCTCGGCCTGCTGATCAGCGCCGGGTTTCTGTACCTCGCACTGCGCGGGCTTAGATTCGGCGAAGTGTGGGGCGCACTGCAAGGGGCGAATTACTGGTGGCTGATCCCCGGCATCGCCATCTACTTCCTCGGCGTCTGGGCGCGCGCGTGGCGCTGGCACTACCTTCTACGCCCGCTCAAAAAGATTTCGACGCGCGCGATGTTTCCCATCGTCACCATCGGCTACATGGGCAACAACATCTACCCGGCGCGCGCCGGCGAAGTCCTGCGGGCTTACGTGCTCAAGCGCAAAGAGGGCGTGGCAGTCAGCGCCTCGCTGGCGACGATCCTCGTCGAGCGCATCTTCGACGGCGTGGTGATGCTGATGTTCGTCTTCGTGAACTTGCCGGAGCTGGCGCGTTTGAGCGGCGCGTCGGGCGTCGTGGGGAGCATTCAAACTGTCGCGTTGTGGGGCACGCTGGCTTTCGTCGGCGCGCTGGCCGTATTCCTGGTCACGGCGATGATGCCCGTCTCGGCGGCCCGGCTGTACGGATGGTTCGTCGACCGCTGCCTCCCTGCCCGCTTTCGCGAAAGGGTGCGCGGCCTGCTCGATAAATTTCTCTCCGGCCTCGCCTCGCTCCGCTCACCGCGCGACGTGCTGATGGTGTTTGTGACCTCGCTTGTCATTTGGCTCTTCGAGACGGGCAAATACTGGTTCGTGATGCACGCCTTCGGGTTCCGCGTGAGTTTCTTCGCGCTGATGCTGATGAACGGCATCGTGAATCTTGCGACGACGATCCCTTCCGCGCCCGGATACGTCGGCACGTTCGACGCGCCGGGCATCGCGGTGCTGAAGGCGTATGGGGTGAATGGCGCGCTCGCGGCGGGCTACACTCTCGTCCTGCACGTGGCGTTGTGGGTTCCTATTACGGCGCTGGGCGCGTGGTACATGACGAAGGAGAGTCTGAGTTGGGGGCAGGTGCAGAAGGCAATGGGGGACACGAGGGAGGCAGGGGAAATTCCGGCATGAAAATCGCCATTATCGGCGCAGGGGCGGGCGGACTCGCCGCCGCCTACGATCTCACACGCGCCGATCACTCTGTCACCATCTTCGAGGCCGCAGGCGAAGTCGGCGGGCTGGCCGCGGGCTTCAAAGCGCCTCACTGGGACTGGACGATCGAGAAGTTCTATCACCACTGGTTCCAGTCCGATAAAAGCATCATCCGCCTGATCGAAGAACTGGGCTGGAGCGATCGAGTGCTGTTCCCCCGCCCGTTCACCGTGTTGTATCACGAGGGCCAGTTCTACCCATCTGACTCGATCCTGACGGCGTTCTCGTTTTTCATGCGCCACTTTCCATTGCCCGACTTCATCCGGTTCGGCCTGGTGGGCCTGTATATTCGCCTCTCGCCGTGGTGGCAACCGCTGGAGAAAGTAACGGCGGCTGAGTGGATGCAACGCTGGTGCGGCGAGCGCATCTACAACGCGATCTGGAAGCCACTGCTCGTCGGCAAATTCGGCGAGGAGAATCTTGGCGTGGTGAACATGGCCTGGCTGTGGGCGCGCCTGCACGCGCGCACCACGCGCCTCGGCACGTTCGTGGGCGGCTTTCAGGCCTTCATGGACAAACTGGCCGAGGTCGTGAAGCGTCAGGGGGCGGAGTTGCGCTTGAATTGTGGGGTGACAGGGATCAAGAAGCAGGCAGCAGGAAACGGGAAGCGGGGGCCGATCGTGGAGACCGCCGCAGGGGCGGAGGAATTTGACGCGGTGATTTCTACGTCATCGCCCGCGCTGATGGCCCGCCTCGCGCCCGACCTGCCCGCCGAGTATTCCGAGAAACTGTGCGCGCTCAAGTCAATGGGCGCGGTGATGGTGATCATCGCGCTCGACCGGCGGCTCACGAAACACTACTGGCACAATCTTCCGAAGGAAGCCGGTTTTCCGTTTCTGTCACTCGTCGAGCACACCAACTTCGTCGGGGCCGAACACTTCGGCGGCGATCACATTATCTACTGCGGCGATTACCTGAACCCCGACCACGAATACTTCCGACTCTCCAAAGAGGAACTGCTCGAAAGATTCCTGCCCGCGCTGACGCGGTTCAACCCGGACTTCGATCGCGGTTGGGTGAAAGAGTCGTGGCTCTTCCGCACGCCTTACGCGCAACCCATCCCGCCGATCAACCACTCACGCAACATTCCGCCCATCCGCACTCCGCTTCGCGGCCTGTACTTCGCCAGCATGAGTCAAGTTTATCCGTGGGATCGGGGAACAAACTACGCAGTCGAGATTGGGAGAGAGGCGGCGCGGATGGTCATGGAAGATCAGGCTCACTCCTAACCCGCAATCCCTCTCCCTTGTCAACCAGCGCCCTGACCGTGGCTCGCGTCTCCATCAGCCAACCGCCCACAAGACCCGATAGCAGAATCAAGATCGTCGGCCCCAGCCAGGCTCCCCTGCTGAGCAGCGGCAGAGGTGGCCACCACTGCACGAAACCGAAGCCCCACAATCCCGCCGCCATTCCGATCCACGACCGCACGTGGCCGGCGAGGCGCGCGGCCAACGCGCCGATCAGCACCGGAGGCGAGGCGAAAAGCATCGCCGTCACGGCGGTCAGTATCAGCCTCAGCCACAATTCGTTCTCGGGCCGCGCGAGGCTCAAGCCGTTCTGCCACAGAACCGGCGTGGCCTCCACCGCGAATCGGAACGCGCCGAAGCCGGCCAGGTTGCCCAAGAGGACTGCAAGTATCGAACGCGCAATCAGCCAAACGGTCTTCACAGCGCGAAAAAGCGGTAGATGATCCCGCTCCCGAAATCGGCCACGTACAACGCCCCGTCCGGCCCGACGGTGACGTCGATCGGATTGGCAAAGCCGGCCGCGAAATCCTTCACCGCTCCGCTCCAGGATCCATCCGAGGCTTGCGACAACTCCACGCGCTTGACGACGCGCCCGATGTCCGGGTCGCGCGAGTTCGCGCCGTACAGCGCGACGAACGCGTTGTTCCGCCACTGGGGAAACATCGCGCCGGTGTAGAAAACCATTCCGTCTGCCGAAGAATGTTCCTGGAACTCGGCGGCGGGGCCGATAGTTCCCCGGCACTCGTCACCCGCCACCTGCCCCCAACATTGGGGCCAGCCGTAGTCGCCGCCGTCAATGATGTGATTCAACTCGTCGGGGACGCCGGTCGTCGGAACGTCGCGGCCATTGTCGGTGGCGAAGAGGTCGCCGGTGTCGGGGTTGAAAGCGAGGTCGTACGGATTGCGCGTGCCGGAGGCGAAAACGCGGAGGCCCGTGCCATCCGCGTTCGCGACGAGGATGCTGGCTTCCATCAGGTCAATTGGCAGTTCGCCGCGATCCGAGCGCGAGCCGGCGCTGAAGTAGAGCCGCCCATCCGGCCCGAACGCGAGGCCATCGGTCTGATGGCGGCCAGCGGGCAGATTCGAGATCAGCGTTTTGATTTCGTTCGCCGCGCCATCGCCGTCGGAATCGCACGCCACATCCACGCCGCCGCGCCGGCCAACGTAAAGATCGTTCCCACGGAAAGCCAACCCCAGTGGCGATGGAATGCCGGACGCAAACGTCTGACGCGCCTCGGCGCGGCCATCTCCATCTTTGTCCGAGAGCGCGACGACTTCGCCCGATAGTTCGGCGACATACATCCGCCCATCAGGGCCGAAGGTGATCGAAGTCGGCGTCGTCAGGCCGGTCGCCCATGCGGCAACCGCCACTCCCTGCGGCACGGTCACGGTCAGCGGCGGGCGGCTCAGCGAACGGAAAAAGCCGGCGAGAAATTTCAGGTCAACGCCGCCGATCAAGTACAGGGCGGCGGAGCACAACACCAGCGGCAGGGCCGCGATGAGCAAGGTCGGAACGCGCCGCCGCGAGCGTTCGCGCTTCACGGGGCGATCGGTCGAGACCGCGCCCCGATCGTCACGGCACGTCCTCCGGCCCCTGATCCACCCAGCGCTTATAAAACTCCATCAGGCGCGCGCGGTCGAAGTCGCTCAAGTCGAGTTCGCGATCCCAGGCCAGCGCGATGACCTTACTGGTGATCTTGCCGTCGGAGGTGACGACGATCTTCGCCGAGCCATACTTCGAGGCCGGCACTTCGCCGGCCAGCTGTCTGAGCGCGGCGACGGTGTCCGGGCAATCGGCAGGGCAATGGTAGAGAACGACGATACCGCCGTGTTCGAGATTGTGCACCCAGGCTTCAGGTGGAACGGCCTCGGCATGGAATCCCCATTCCACCGGCGCGGCGGGAGAACCCCAGTGCGCGCCGGAAGACGGCGGGTAGTGCTGATAGTTCACGGCCACGCCGCTGTCTACGTGTCCGCGACCTTCATCGGGAACTTTCATTTCGGTTGCGCTGACGTTCGCCGCAGGCTGGGGCGCGGCGCTCGGCGCGCGATTTTGCGCGACGATGAACCAGACGATTCCGCCGACGACGATCAGCGCGGCCCCGCCGATCGCGGCGAGGCGCAGACGGCGATCTCGTTCCTCTTTGGCGCGAAGCGCGGCCTGCCGGGCGATTCTTGTTTCTTTCTTGCTCACGATCCCTCCCGCAGAATTTTGGATAGGGCTGATTGTACCATCAGGCGGTAAAATGCGCGTCGTGCTCATCACATTTTTTCTTCAGGGCGCGGCCCTCGGCTTCACGGCGGCGGCAGCGCCGGGATCGTTTCAGGCGTTCGTGATCTCGCAGACGCTCGCGGGCGGCTGGCGCCGGGCCGCGCCGATTGCGCTGGCGCCGCTGATCACCGACGGGCCGATCATTCTCCTCACCCAGATTTTGTTGGGACAAGTCCCGCCCATCTTTGTGCGCGGCATCAGCCTCGTCGGCGGACTCTTCGTCATCTATTTGGCGTGGGGCTTGTGGCGCGGGTGGCGCGCAGGCGCGGGGCCAGCGAACGGGGGCAACACGGCAACGGCGAACGGCGGCCTGTGGCGAGGCGTGCTGATGAATTTTCTCAGCCCCGGCCCGTACATCTTCTGGGCATTCGTGGCCGGGCCGATCCTGCTCTCGGCCTGGCGCGAGTCGCCGTCGAGCGCGGCCTCATTCGTGTTGGGTTTCTACGTCCTGATGATCGCCACCCTGCTCATGGTTGCAGGCCTGTTCCATCAGGCTCGCCGCCTCGGGCCGATGGTAGTGCGTGGAATGCTACTGGCAAGTATCGTGATACTGGTGGTGTTCGCGGCGATTCTTTTGCGACAGGGCGTGTCGGGATAGCCTACGACTCCACGCTGGCGTTTCTACTCCAACACCCAAAGCGCGCGACGGGCGGCGCGGGTTGCTGGCGTCTCACTGGCGCGTTTTTTCCTGATGCGTTCTGCTTGCGCAGGCTGGGCGGATTCGCGTTCGTGCTGGCGCACGGCGCTTCGGCCAG